>CAZQUF010000001.1:0-37485 GCA_964596505.1 uncultured Candidatus Saccharibacteria bacterium
TCAGAGTATAACGATTTCGGCCGAGGAGAAAGCGGCGCTTGAGAAGTTGCTTAAGCGATTATAAGGCCATGAATCGGCATACTTCCTCGTGTCAAATCGCCTTGGATTTTACTCTAAAGGAAGCCATAATAAAGCTATGAAGAACGCCCAAAAGACATCCCTCAAATACTTCCTCTACGCCCGCAAATCGACCGAATCAGAAGATCGACAGGTTGCTTCGATTGACTCTCAGATTGATGAGATGAAGAAGATTGCCTTGCGACAGGGCATACAGATTATAGAGATACTCTCTGAATCAGGGTCGGCAAAGACCCTCGGCCGAATAGTTTTCAACAAAATGCTCGATCGCATCATCAAGGGTGAGGCGAATGGTTTATTGTGTTGGAAGCTCGATCGTCTCGCTCGTAACTTTGACGATGGTGGCAAAATCATAGGCTTGCTTCAACGTGGTGTCATTCAGGAGATCCGCACGTATGAGAAGACTTATTTGCCGAGCGACAACGTGTTGATGATTGCTCTTGAGCTCGGCATGGCTAATCAGTACTCGCGCGACCTTTCTGTGAACGTATCGCGTGGCCTGAAAGCCAAAGCTCAAATGGGCTGGTATCCCGTTCAGCCTCCTATCGGCTATCTCAATAGCAAAACAAAAGGTAAGGGTTGTAATGATATTTTTAAGGATACGGAGCGATTCGATTTGGTCCGAAAGATTATGGACTTGATGCTGACGGGTACTAAGCCGCCAAGCAAGATATTGCGGATTGCCACCGATGAATGGGGTCTACGGACCCGCAGGGGCGCTGGTATTTCTCGAAGTGGCATCTATCATCTTTTAACGAATCCCTTTTACTACGGCATGTTCGAGTTCCCGAAGAAAAGCGGCAACTGGTATCAGGGCTTGCATGAGCCGATGATTACCATCGAGGAATACGACAAGATACAGATTCTCCTCGGCCGAAAGGGTAGCCCGCGCCCCAAAGCGAACATATTCGATTTTACGGGCATGATGAGGTGCGGGGAGTGTGGTTGCATGATTACGGCTGAAGCAAAGGTTAAAAGGCAACTGAACGGCAACGTGCATCACTATGTCTACTATCACTGCACAAAGCGAAAGAATCCAAATTGTGCTCAAGGGTCCATCGAGACGACGGTCCTTAAAAAGCAGATCGTTCAGGCAATAGAATCCGTTAACATTCCGCCTGAGTTCCACTCCTATGCTATGAAGTGGTTCAGAAAGAGGAATGAGGAGGATACGACCGTCAATACGACCATTCTAACCTCACAGCAGAAGGCTTATAACGTCTGCGTTAAGAAAATCGCTGGCCTCATTGATATGCGAGCAGGCGGAGAAATCAGTGAACAGGAGTTTGGCGAGAAGAAGACGCTCCTTTTGAAGGATAAGAGCCGTCTCGAAGAACTACTTGCCGATTCGGGCGATCGAGTGAGCAAGCAGGTTCAGAATGCCGACGACCTGTTTACCTTTGCCCGCGATGCGGTGACTAAGTTCAATAAGGGCCCAATCGACACCCGAAAACGGATACTCTCTACGCTCGGTTCGAACCTCGTCCTAAAAGACAGAATACTGCGTATTGATTGGGAAAAATCGCTATTACCGACAGAAAAGCTGGCTCATGAGGTACGGAAACTTCATGAAGGGTTAGAACCTCCGAAAACCTTGATGGCACAAGGAGATTTCGACCGAATGTACTCCGAGAGTCCTATCGTGTCCGCCCTGTAGGGATCGAACCTACGACCTTATCCTTAAGAGGGATCTGCTCTACCAACTGAGCTAAGGGCGGATATACCGACTATTCCGACGTGTGGAAAATCTACCAGAAAAAGCCGTGATTGGCAATTCTAGCGTGTGCCTGGGGTGGGACTCGAACCCACAATGACCTTGCGGTAGGGAAATTTTAAGTCTCCTGTGGCTACCAATTACACCACCCAGGCAGGGTGAGGCCTAGACCGGATTCGAACCGGTGCATAACGGTTTTGCAGACCGTCGCGTTGACCATCTTCGCCACTAGGCCTTCATTTCAAAATGCTCAGTGAATATAGCATATTTTCTTTCGAGGTACTCGTTTTTCGGCGCTTTGTCGTACATGAGCTTAAAGAGGCATTCGCTACCGAATGTCGAGTACCGGAGCTGATATGCTGTCCAACTCCTGATGACGTTTGCGGGTTTTACGCCCGTTTCTTCAGATATTCTCTCGGAAAGCACTTTTAGAAATATTCCGCTGCCCGATGTGAATATGACATTGAGCTTTTTCGGGCGAATCTTCCCTGACTTTCTTACTATCTTTTCAAGGTGCACGCAACCGTCTCCGTCGAAGTATCCGCGGATGAAATGTCTGAGCACTCTTCGGGGAACAGAAGGGAACGTGATCGTGAGAGATTTATTTTGATAGAGACCTTTTCTTTCCAAGGATTTATAAAGTTTGGCATTGCCGATGCGGAGCCTGTAGACCAGTTTGCCGTTCTTGTGCGGCGATTCTCTTTGTATAATAGTGTGCCCTGATCCAAGCCATAATTTGAACTTTGAGATCGTCTCGCGATCAGTGCTGGTCACTCCGACATATCGTCCACGCATTTTTGGCGTATAGATTAGGTCGCCATCGGCATACAGATAGCCCAAAAGATATGCCATCCTCGGGCTCCATCGGTCGAAGAATTTTTCGTTCACTGCATAGCGTATTCCCATCTATAAAGTATGGGACAAATCGCGTAGACTTCAATATTTACAAAATCACCTGATTATTTCGCCAAGCTCTCATCTATCCTCTGCCTCGCTTTCTCGCCCTTATCCACGGCGAAGTCGAAGAACGGCAATCGCATGAGCCGGGCGTTGTATTTGACGTAGGCGCGGAATTCGGAGAGGTTGCGCTGGAGGAAATCGAGGGCGGCCGGCTCCTTGCTCTCGGGCATGACGGTGAAGAAGACGGTCGCCTTGTTAGACTTCTCGGCGCAGGCGACGCGCGTCACCGTGATCATGGAGACGCGGTTGGAATTGAGGGAGACGAACTCGGCGGCGAGGTGCTTGAGGAGCTCCTCGAGGCGTTCGTTTTTAAGCGTTGATGTGGACATGGCGTGTATGTGAATGCTACTTCTCTACGACGATAAAATCCTGGATGACGTCGCCGGGAGCGATCTCGATCTTGGCCTCGATCATAGCGCCGAATTCGAAGCCTTCCTGGACGGAGGCGGTCTTTACCTTGGCCTGCTGGAGCTCGCGGATGAGGCCGTCGCCGATGAGCGTCTCGCGGCGGATGATCTTGACCTTGTGTCCGACGGCGATCTCGCGGTCGGTGACCTTGCCGCCGACGATCTGCTTGTCTTTCGTCCGGCTGAAGAATTTGAGGATCTTGGCCGAACCGGATATTTCCTCGGTCTGGACTTTCGGCGTGCGCTCTTTGACGCGGCCCTCGAGCCACTCGCGGAGGTTGTAGATGATATCGAACGTTTGGTGGGCGAGCCCGAGGCGCTCGATCATGGCGGCGGCCTGGCTGTCGGTCTTGACGTTGAAGCCGACGACGACCGCGCCGTCTGCGCCCGTGGCGCTGCCGGCGACCTTGATGTCTGCCTCGGTGATATCGCCTATGGAGGCGAAGACGGTCTTGAGGGCCACGCGCTCGCTCTGGATCTTGGCGATCTCGTGGACGATAGCCTCGACCGAGCCTTGGACGTCGGCTTTGATGATGACGGGGATCTCTTTTTTCGCTGCGGCAGCCTGTTCCGATGCTGCGCCGAGCGCTGGCTTAGCTTCCGGTCGCGGCTTCGATTCGAGCTCCTTGGCCATGTCGACGTACTCCTCAAGGTCGCGCTTCGATTCGAATGAGACGAAGGCGCCGCCGATCTGGGGCGCTTTATTCCAACCGACGAGGCGGATAGGCGCGGAGAAGGTGGCTTCGGTTATCTTCTTGCCGGCGTGATTCTCGATGATGCGGGTAGGGGAGAAGGCGGTGCCCGATGCGACGAACATGCCCGGGCCGATAGAGCCGTTCTTGATGACGAGCGTGGCGGAGATGCCTTTCTTTGGGTCGCGATGGGCTTCGATGATCGTGCCCTCGGCAGGCCTCGATGGATCGCCCTTGAGCTCGGCGACGTCGGCGGTGAGCGCGATGAGATCGAGGAGCTCCTCGACGCCCTGGCCGGTCTTAGCGGAGACGGGTACGAACGAGACGCTGCCGCCGTAGCCTTCGACGTAGATGCCCGCCTCGGCGAGAGACATCTTGACCTTGTCGACCGAGGCTGCAGGCTTGTCTATCTTGTTTATAGCCACGATGAAGGGGACCTTGGCCGCCTCGATGGCTTTGTATGCGTCAATGGTCTGCGGTTTGACGCCGTCTTCGGCGGAGACGACGAGGATGGCGATATCTGCGGTCGTCGCGCCGCGCTCTCGCATGCCGGAAAAAGCCTCATGGCCGGGCGTGTCGATGAAGGTGATGTGCTCGGTGGCGACCGTGCCGTCGTCGGCGGTCTTCACGCGCTCGACTTCGTAGGCGGAGATGCGCTGGGTGATGCCGCCTGCTTCGGTGTCTACGATATTGGTCTTTCGGATGTAGTCGAGGAGGGTCGATTTGCCGTGGTCGATGTGGCCGAGGATGGCGACGACTGGCGGGCGTTTGACGAGAGCGCCAGAAGCTCCCGAAGTACCGCGTGTGGACTGCTGTTTGTTTTTTGCTGCCATGGTTTTTTTGTGAGTCTCTTCTGCGGAACGTTGTCGGAGCACGCGTCCCGGGTCTGCTGACCCGGGCGCTCCATCTCGCGCCGTCGCGCTCCGATAGTCTCCTCCAACGCTCCACAGAAGAGACTCTCTAGAACACTTAGCGGACAGAAAGCTTTGCTTTGGCCAAGGAGACCGCCCGGCGCTCTTCCTCGGTCAAGGCGTTATCCGAGTCGAATTTGGCGAGAGGCTTAGCGAAGACCGATACGCGGTCGCGGGTATAGAGGGAAGAGAGGACCGCGCCATCGCCTTCTTCATTGACGAAAGCGGTGGCGAAGCTCTGGCCGCCGCCCGTAGGCGCGCCCGAAACGCCGCCGAGGCTGCCGTCGCGGAAGGCGTTAAATCGGACCGTCTCGGTCGCCTGGGTCGATCGGCGGAGGCGCTTCTCGACGCTCTTGAGGTAGGCCTCCATCTCGGCGCGGAACTTTTCGAGGTCTTTGATGCCCTTTCCCGTCGCCGCGAGGGTGCTGCCCATGTCGCCGCAATTCTTGTCTCGAAAGACCTTCCGGAGCGTCCACCTGAGGTGAAATTGGTCTGCCGTCAGAGCCAGTACGCAGACGGCCAAAACTCCGATAAGGATGTTCGAGTCGAGAATCATGGCTCTATAGTAGCCTATGAGGGGGATAAAGGCAATTTGAGGTCTCTGCGACGCTCGGCGCGAATATTGACAATATGTCGATATATGGTTATATACAGATAGTTGTCTCGTTCCTTGAATCGCCTGGTTTTGCTGCAGGAATAGGGAGGTGCTCGCCATTTACGGCGAGAGCTCCCTCAACTGCATCAAAATTCAAAATGAAACTATACCTACCGTTCAGTTGGATCTTCTGTCTCTGCATGCTTCTGGTCCCATGCATGCTTTCTCTCTATTTCGGCGAGAAAGGATACTTTGTGGGCTCGCTCGTCGCGATGGTCCTTATCATCGGTCTCCAGGCAGCGTTGGAGCGCACAGCACTCTCGCCTCTTTGGCTCTGGTCTATGCCGGTAATCGCCCTCGTCGCACTTTCAGGACTCGGTATTATGGGCTGGAAGTTGAAAGGTTGGGACCCCGCCCTGGTCAGCCTCGACATCTTCACCCCGCTCGGCATCTGGATCCTTATGAGGCCGCACAAGATTCAATTGCCCAAGGCAAAGTAAGAAGGCGTTAAGATTCGCCACGGTTTCGCTCCTCTCGAGCGGCCGTGGTTTTTATTTTCCCTAATCCGCCCGAATTGTATTTCAGCCCGTTTTTTCATAGTATGGGCGCATGAATCTCTCTTTTTTAAAGAAAAATCGCATATACGCCGACTGGGCCGCGACGACGCCGCTCCATCCGCGCGTGAGGCGAGCTATGGCGCGCGCTGGGAAGGCCTGGGCGAATCCGAGCGCTATATACAGTGAAGGTGTTGAGGCAAAGAAAGCTCTCGAACAGGCACGGACATCCTCGGCCCGTATCCTTGGCGTAAAGCCCGAAGAAATATATTTTACCTCCGGCGGTACCGAATCGAATGCGACGATCATACAGGGAGTTCTCCGCACTCGATTGGAAAAAGGCATCGCCCCGCAGAATATCCACGTCGTGACCACGGCCATAGAGCATTCGTCTATTCTCGAGACATTGGCGACTTTTGCCCGACACGGAGTGAAGGTCACGTATGTAAAGCCGGCCCCCGACGGCGTCGTGCGCGCCGACGATGTTCTTGCCGCCATCACTCCCGCGACCGCGCTCGTCACGGTCATGTATGCAAACAACGAGATCGGCACCA
Source organism: uncultured Candidatus Saccharibacteria bacterium (assembly GCA_964596505.1). Taxonomy (GTDB): domain Bacteria; phylum Patescibacteriota; class Minisyncoccia; order Phycocordibacterales; family UBA6065; genus UBA6065. Next base: position 6,466 of record CAZQUF010000001.1, read on the forward strand.
TACAGCCTGTCTCCAAGATCGGCGCGGGGATCCGCAAGATCCGCGCGGAGAAAATGGCGAAAGGCGCCGATTTTCCCGTCTTTCATACTGATGCCTCCCAGGCGCCGCTCTGGCTCTCCTGCGATCTCGAGGGATTGCGGGCCGACGCCATGACGCTCGACGCGCACAAGATGCAGGGACCGAAAGGCGTCGGCGCTCTCGTCGTCCGCAGGCACGTTTCATGGGAGCCTCTCATGGCAGGCGGCGGACAGGAAAGGGGCAAACGACCGACCACTGAGTCGGTCGCTCTCGCTACAGGTTTCGCGGAAGCGCTCGCGATAGCCCAGGAGGGGAGAGCGCAGCGCGCCAAAAAGAATCGCGATCGCGCGACGAAAGTCCGAGACGTATTCTTCGGCCTTTTGGCACGAGAATTGCCAGAGGCGGTCATAAACGGCTCTCTCGAAAAGCGCTTGCCGAATAACGTAAATATATCCATACCGAATCTCGTCGATCCCGAGCTGGCCGTCCTTTTCCTCGATAAGGAAGGCATCGCCTGCTCGACGAAGAGCTCGTGCCTCAAAGGCGAAGAAGAATCATATGTCGTAGCGGCGCTCTTTCCGGAAGACGCGCCGAAAAGCGAGAAATGGCGTGCCCGAAATACCCTCCGGTTTAGCCTTGCACCAAAGGCTTCTAAGCGGGACGTATCTCTTATCGTGGAGGCTCTGAAAAAGCTCCCGAAAAACGCCGAAAATTGATATACTGAAGGTATGGAACAGCTTACGAAGCAGCAAATCGTCCTTCTCTGTCTCCTCGTATGCTTCGTCTCGTCGATCGCCACGGGGACGGTCATTATATCGCTCTCTGATCAGGCGACGCCGCAAGTCTCGCAGACGGTCAATCACGTCATCGAGCGCGTCGTCGAAAAGGCGACGTCGACCGGCACGCCCCAGGCGACCAAGGAGACGGTCATCGTCAAAGACGACCAGGCGGTTGTCGATGCGATAGCTGGGGTCTCGAAATCGGTGGTCCGCATCACGGGCGTGCCGATCGGGTCGGCAGTCGCGCGCTTCGTCGGTCTCGGCGTCATCGTCTCGTCATCGGGCAGAGCGGTCGCAGCTCTTGGCGGTAACGACCCGCGGAACATGACCCTTTCCGCGGAGCTCGCCGGCGGTAACATAGTGGCCATCTCGTATGTCTCGACCGATTCTGTGACGGGGCTATCGCTCTTTCAAGCCGACCAGTCAAGCGACCCACAGAACGCGCGGGCTTACACGGCGGCCACCCTCGGCGACTCGGACAGCCTCAAGCTCGGCCAGGCGGTCGTCGCTATCTCGGGGGAGACAGACCCTTCCGTCGGTACGGGCATCGTCTCCTCGCTCCTCCAAAAGACCGTGTCTTCGCCGGACAAAGGCGGCGTAGGGAAGATAGTCGCCGCCCTCGTGCCGACGAACGGCTTTGACAGCCAGTCCATACTTGCTAATCTCTTAGGCGAGGTCGTTGGTATCGGTTCCGGTTCCTTCATACCTTCTAACTTCATCAAAACATATGCCACCCCTTAACCATTTCACAACGAAAGCAAAAGAGGCCATCCGCCGCGCGCACGAGCTCGCTATCGAGCGCGGCCAGAACCACGTCAATCCTTTGCATCTCCTTTCGTCGCTCATCCTCCAGGAAGAGAGTATGGTCATGTCTATACTCGAAAAGCTCGATGTGGACGTGCTTCTTTTGAGCGATTCTCTCGCCGAATCTCTCGAAGGAACCCAGCCGGGCGCCACGCTCTCGCAGTCATACCAGATATATCTCACGCCGGAGCTCGCTCAGGCATTGGAAAATTCCGCCAAGGTTGCCGCCTCGCTCAAGGACGAATTCATATCGACCGAGCATCTCTTCATCGCCTTGCTCGATATTCCCGGCCCCGCACAGGACATCCTTTCAAAATTTAAGATCACCCGCCCAAGCGTCGTCTCTGTCCTCGAAGAGCTCAAGAACAATAAGGGCTCGGAACCGACCGCGCCGAAAAAGGCTCGCGCTCTGGCGAAATACACGAAAAGTCTGACGAAACTGGCGGCCGAGAACAAGCTCGATCCCGTCATCGGCCGCGACCAGGAGATCCAGCGCATCATCCAGATTTTGTCCCGCCGCACCAAGAACAATCCGATCCTCATCGGCGAAGCGGGCGTCGGCAAGACCGCTATCGTCGAAGGTCTCGCTCTGCGCATGGCCCAGGGCGACGTGCCCGAGTCTTTGAAGGATAAGGAGCTCGTTCTCCTCGACCTCGGCCTTCTCGTCGCCGGCACGAAATACCGCGGCGAATTCGAAGAGCGCCTCAAGAACATCATGAAAGAGATCGAGCGCGGCGACGGCAAGACCATCCTTTTCATCGACGAGATCCATACGATCGTCGGAGCGGGCGCCGCCGAAGGCTCGATGGACGCTTCGAACATGCTCAAGCCGGCTCTCGCGCGCGGCGAGCTCCGAGCTATCGGGGCGACGACTCTCAAGGAATATCAGAAATACATCGAGAAGGATCCTGCTCTTACGCGCCGCTTCCAGCCTGTCTATGTCGCCGAGCCGTCGATTGAAGACGCTATCGCTATCCTCCGCGGCCTCAAAGAGAAATATGAGCTCTATCACGGCGTGCGCATCACAGACGACGCCATCGTCGCGGCGGTCAATCTCTCGTCGCGCTACATCAGCGACCGCTTCTTGCCGGACAAGACCGTCGATCTCATCGACGAGGCCGCCTCGGCCCTGAAGATCGCTCTCGAATCGAAGCCGCCGCTCCTCGAAGAGACTCACCGCAAGATCATGCGCCTCGAGATCGAACGCGAGGCCCTGAAAAAAGACATCGAGTCGGCGAAGGACAATAAAGACGACGCCAAAGGTCCGAAGGCCCGCACGAAGGTCATAGAAAAGGAGATCGCCGATCTCAAAGAAGAGACTCAGGAACTCGAGCTCAAGTGGAAGAACGAGAAAGAGCTCCTCACGTCCATCAAGACCATCAAAAAGGACCTCGAACGGCTGCGCCTCGAAGCCGAGACAGCCGAATTCAAGGCCGAGCTCTCTAAGGCCGCCGAGATCCGCTACGGCAAGATCCCCGGCCTCGAAAAAGACCTCGACCTCAAGATGAAGAAGCTCAAGAAGCTGCAGTCTTCGCGCCGCATCCTCAAAGAAGAGATCACCGAGCAGGACATCGCCGACGTCGTTTCGAAATGGACCAATATTCCCGTGTCTCGCATGCTCGAAGAAGAGGCGCACAAGCTCATGCGCATGGAAGAGGAGCTTACCAAGCGCATCGTCGGTCAGGCCGAAGCGGTGAAGAAGATCGCCGACACCATCCGTCGCGCCCGCGCCGGCATCGCCGACCCGAATCGTCCGATCGGATCGTTCCTTTTCCTCGGACCGACGGGCGTCGGTAAGACCGAGCTGACCAAAGCTCTCGCCGAATTCATGTTCAACGACGATAAAGCCTTGATCCGCGTCGATATGTCGGAATTCATGGAGAAGCATTCGACGTCCAAGCTCATCGGCGCGCCTCCGGGCTACGTCGGCTATGAAGAAGGTGGCTCTCTGACCGAGATGGTTCGCCATCGCCCATACTCCGTGATCCTTTTCGACGAGATCGAGAAAGCGCATCCGGAGGTCTTCAACATCCTTCTCCAGGTCCTCGACAACGGCCGCCTGACCGATACCAAGGGCCGCACGGTCAACTTCAAGAATACCGTCATCATCCTCACCTCGAACATCGGAGCGCAGTACATCGATCGTATGGAGAAGATCGGCTTCGCCGCCGATCCGAGCGAGAAAGGGAAGTACAACGACGTCAAATCGAAGGTCATGGACAGCCTCCGCGACTATTTCAGGCCGGAATTTCTCAACCGCCTCGACTCGATCATTCTCTTCGACGTTCTCTCGCAGGACGCGATCAAGGAGATCGTCAAGATCCAGGTCGAGATCATCGTCAAACGCCTCGCTGAGAAAGAGATCAGGCTCGACATCGCTCCGACCGTCCTCGACTATCTGGCAAAAGAGGGCTACAACCCTCAGTATGGCGCCCGTCCGTTGAAACGCCTTATCCAGGAGAAGATCCTCACGCCGGTCGCCGGATTCATGATCTCGCAGGGCGTAGGCCCAGGCGGCTCCATCGGCGTCGGCATGAAAGAGGCCAAGGGCGCAGCGCCCGAGTTCACCTTCGACGTCAAGAAAGGCAAGAAGCCTATAGCTATCAAGGCATTCGGCGAGGAGCATGAAGAGGCGGAGAAGGTGGCGTAGAGAAACGAGACAAAACTGATTAACTTTTAATCACTTTTACACGGGCTGCGAGATGCAGGTTGCTCAATCCTACGGTAAGTAGAGCGTATAACCTGCTTTTGCCTTGCCGTAAAAGTGTGGTAGATTGCTATCTGCGGAAATACCGCAGGAATACGCGCCGATCGGATAGCGGCTATTCCAGGAGACTGTAAATCTCCCGCCCAATGGGCATCGGGGGTTCGAGTCCCTCTCGGCGCACAGAAAACAAAACCGGCTTCGGCCGGTTTTGTGATACTATAGCTTTCTATGAAAAGGATGCTGCGCACATGGATCGAGGTCGATTATAAGGCGATAGAGAAGAACGCGCGGACGCTCAAGGCTCTCCTCGCCGACGAGGTCGCTATGATGGCCGTCGTCAAATCGAATGCGTACGGCCACGGCATGGTCGAGAGCGCTCGCGCGTGCCTCCGCGGCGGCGCGACATGGCTTGGCGTCGACGAAGTCACGGAAGCATTCGAGCTCCGTGCCAAGGGCGTCAAAGCGCCAATCCTCGTCCTCGGCTACACGCTTCCTGAACTCTACAAAGAGGCCGCGAAAAAAAAGATCTCGCTCACGATCTCTTCTCTCGACTCGCTTCGCGCTCTCGCTAAGACGAGGCTCTCTCCAAAGCTTCGCATCCATCTCAAATTCGATACCGGCCTCCATCGGCAGGGCATTCTCGAGACCCATGTTCAGCAGATGGTCCGCATCATATCGGCCAAAGGCTTTCCGGCGATCATCGAGGGCGCCTATACCCACTTTGCTGTCATGGAAGACCCGATGATGCAGGAATATTCCAAGATGCAGGCGCGCGCTTTCCGCGCCATGGTGGCGAAGCTCAATCAAAAAGGCTTCGCTCCCATCACGCATGCCTCAGCGAGCTCAGGCATTCTTTTTTCTAAAGATTTCCATTTCGATATGTCGCGGGCTGGTATCGCGCTCTACGGCCTCTGGCCTTCGCCCGAGATCAGGAAATGGGCGACGAGCGTCGGCGATACTTCCGTCGCTCCGAAACTCGTTCCCGCGCTCTCGTGGAAGACGATCGTCACGGAGGTAAAGCTCGTGAACAGGGGAGTGAGGGTCGGATATGACCTCACCTACGAGACGAATCGCCCTTCGCGTCTCGCTATCATCCCTCTCGGCTACTGGCATGGGCTTCCGCGGAGCCTTTCGGGCACGAACGCAAAACCAGGCCTCCAGGTTCTCGTCTGCGGCCATCGCGCGAGCGTCGTCGGCCGCATATCCATGGATATGGCGGCTATCGACGTGACCGACATACCGTCCATAAAGCAGGGCGACGAGGTCGTCGTCATCGGCTCGCAGATCGCGGGAGGCAAGACCGAGACCATAACGGCCGAAGAGGTGGCCGAGAGGGCCGGGACGATCAATTACGAGATCGTTACGCGCATAAACCCTCTTATCCCGCGGATTTCGGCCTAATCACGCCTAATCCGGCTTAGATTTGCCCTTTTTTGGGGCCTATGATACTATCCTTCGTACAACGTTATTCAATCCCTATGTCCCAAGACCAACTCATCATTCTGCGCAATAAAGAGACCGGCGAGACGATCTATACCCGCAAGAACAAGCGCAAGGTAGAGCGCAAGATCGAGCTCAAGAAATACTCGAAGAAGCTCCGAAAGCGCATCACGTTCAAGGAGAGCAAGAAATAAAGAAAAGCCGCCCTCGGGCGGCTTTCTGTAGTGTTCATCATCCCTCAGAATTTGTATGCGATCGGCGAGCCTAATCCAGTCACATAGTCGTAATGCGCGCGAGCGGTGCAGTAGTAGCCGCAGTCGCCGTTCGAGCCGCTCGTGATGTCGCGGAAGAAGAGCGCGTGGTTCGCGGAGGCTTTGTCTTGGTAGAGCTTCGTGAGGAAACTCGCGGTCGAGCTCCCCGCGCTCGGTCCGCCGAGCGATTTAATAGCTGCCCACTGTGGCGTGCCGGCGCTCGTGCCGCCCACGACGAACCAACCCTTCTGGGATTTTGCCGAGACCGGCTGATGATAGACAGAGTAGCCGGATTTTGGATCGGCGTCGAACGAGACGTCGGGAATAGCTCGCATACCCTTGGCCCGAGCGATGCTGTACGACACCTGGAAGCCCGGCTCGCTTTCGTATGCGCTTATGCCTCCGCCGCTCCCAGCCCAGGCTTTTTCAGAACCGAAAGTCCCGTCTTTGTCGAAGGCGAGGGTCGTGCCGCCGACGGCGATGACCTTAGGCGAGGCAGCGGGCCAGCTCGCTCCGGTCCCGTCGTCTCCCGATGCGGCGAAGAATGCGATGCCGGTGTCGCTCGATGTCGCTACGGTGAAGTGCGAATCGCTCTTCGTCTCGTCTTTGAATTCTGTTCCGCCCCAGCTCATAGATACAGAGACGACGTCAGGACGGCTGCGGGCATAATCGACGGCCTTAAGAAGCGCTGGTCCAGAATCGGATGCCGCTTCTACGACCAAGATCTTTGCCTTGGGAGCTATGGCATGGGCCCATTCGCTATCGAGCGCAGTCTCGAGCGACCATCCAGAGACTTCTTTCGTCCCCGCGGTCATAAGATGCTTTTCAAGGCAGCCGTTCGCTACGGTACAGGCCGGTAGATTGAACTTCGCGTCGAATGCAGCGAGGTCAGACTCGAGCTCTTTGTCGTCGTATGCCTCTATGAGAGCGACGGTCCCTGAGCCGCCGCTTTTCGGCAGACGGTAGGCGGTCTTTATCTGGTCAGGCGAAAGGCCCTTCGGCGTCGTCGCAGCGCTTCCGAGGACGTGGATAGGGGACTTGGCGGTAAAGCCGTCGATACTGACGTTCTTAAGCGTCGCTGCGGACGCGACGGCGGGCGACGGTAAGAGCGAGAGGGTGATAACGAGATCGGTCAGGACGAATACGAACGTTTTTTGCGAGAGAATATCTTTGATGTGTTGCATGGCTTTTTTGGCTAGCGGATAATGCCGCCATGCTACTAAATCGAGATTAATTTTCGCTGAAGATGGAAAAGTTCGGGAACAATATCTAGAAGGACGTCAAATCAGAGCAGTGGACATGCGAACGCTCTTGGGGTAGCATCCCTCTCAGACGCACTATGAAAAGCCAATCATTTGTTAGAGAGATATTCGGGGACGCCGAGGCGGTAAAGCGCCTCTATATCAGGGAATTCAAAGAAACCCTCGCCAGGCTCGGGATGTTCCCCGAGGAATTCGATGCTCGATTGAGAGCGGTCGATCCGCGGGCGGCTGAGTGGCCGACCGTTCGTGAGATGCTCGCCGATCCGAATCTTTTTACTCCCGAGTACAACCAGCTCGTCGGCCTCGCTTCTCTCGATGATCGAACCGACACGCTCTTTCAGCTCACGGGGACATTCGTCGACGCGAAGCTTCGCGAGTATCTTTCCGACCCGCAGAAGGTCGATGTATTGCTCTCAGACTTTCAGTCGAAAGCGCGGATCGTCCACATCTCCGTCGAGAATCCCGTGGTTGAGATCGAAAAAGCGCTCGTCGGCGAGCCTCTCCGCCCCGGCAGTCCCAATCATATCTCCCGGGAAGAGTGGGCGCTCATCCATCTCTCGAGCCTCATTCTGGAAGAAGTCGGGAGAGCGGCCTGAGTCTGCGGTCGCGTTTCTATACCTTGTCTTTGACAGGGTATTTTCTTTTCTCTTTTGTCCATTTAATAGATTTTTCCTCCGATGTCTAAAAGCTGGTCTTTTTTCGAGTATATAAATTTGCTGGCGACCTGGGTTATTATGCCCTCTCTGTTTGATCCTATGATCGAGTCGATAGCCTCTTTTTTGCCGTAATCGTCGCCTATCAATGGAACGGCATATTCCGCTATCGTGCGCCGGGTCACATCCATGAGCCTTGCGCCGAAATCGGCTCCCGCTCCGCCGACGAGTTTCGCAAGCATAACCTCGTCCGTCTCGTGTTGATCTCCGATCACCCTGCATAGCGCTTCGATCTGGATCGATGCATAGTCAAAGGGCACGTTTAGCATCGCCTCGATTCTCTCCTGTATGGGCAGGATATTCTCTGGATGTCGCTCGGGGTCAACCATGGAATTAATGGTATCACTAAACCTCTCGAGTCGCATTTTATCGGAGCTTCTTAAAAAGGGTGAGCTCTTGCGTCTCGTAGCCAGACTTTTCATATGCCGCAATCGCTGCCTCGTTCTTTGCGAGCACGTTCAATTTAATGACCTTGATCTCAGGGAACTGTTTGAAATGGCCTTCTGCGGCATCGCTCAGCTTCTTGAATATCCCGCGCTTTCTATATTCGGGATGCGTCCATGCGTCCGAAATATAGCCGAAGACATTGATATCCTCAGTCGTCGTGATGCTGTCATCGTGCTCGATGCGGCATGCGATGAAGCCGACGACTTTGTCGCCGATCTTCGCTACGAGAAGGGCGCCCGAATTCTCAGCGTTGAGCTTGAGCATGTGATCGAGGCACTTCTCTCCGATCTCCTCGCCGGGAAGGCAGAATTCAGAGACGGCGCGCTCGGTTTCCTGCAGGTCGATATTGCCGGCGATGACGGCCTGTCTGTCTTCGGGAGCGTAGGGCGAGATCGATATGTCGTCTTTCATGAAGATTATAGTAGCACGCGCCGATGTTAGTGATTAAACTGCTCTTGCTTGTAAAAATGGGCGTCTTCCGGCTTGCACATCTCGGAAAGGAGAATGACTTCTGAATTGCCGAAATGGAAGTTCTTGAGCGCTTCGAGCCACTCGATACCATAGAAAGCCGCATATATCATCTTGCCGATGTCGCCGTGGCAGACGAAGAGGATGTTGCCGTTCGCATGCTTTGTCCTGATATCGGCGAGAAGCCGCTTTCCACGCAGGATGAGTTCGGGGAACGTCTCTGCGCCGGGGCACGTGATGAAATAGGTTATCACTTGGGTCTTGAGTATGTTCGGCGCGCAAAGCTTCTCTATATCGGCGATCTTCTCGCCGGTCATGACGCCGAAGTTTCGCTCTATCAGGTCGGGATGCTTTTCCGGCGTGGCCAGTCCGAGATTATCTGCTATGATCTCCGCAGTGACATACGCGCGCGAAAGGGGAGAAGTGTAGACCTTGTCGAATGTGAGTCCGAGATTCCTTAAGTGAATTGCAAGATTCTTGGCCTGCGCGATGCCGAGAGGTGTGAGCGACAAATCGCGATGACCGTTCAATATGCCGTTCGCATTATCTTCGTTCTGTCCGTGGCGGACGATGTAGATGGTAAGCATGGTAGGTGATTATTTCTTCTCGAGGGAAAGCGACATAAGGAAGTCTGTCGGCCTAGAGAAGGACGTGAGCTTCTTGAATCCGAAATGTTTAGCGTAGTAGCGCGCGTCCTTCGCCGCGACGGTGAGCTCGATGAGAGCGGCTTCGTCGTTTTTTCGGATAGCGCGTATGATCGTTTTAACCAACTTTGTGCCTATGCCACTCCCTTGATATTCCGGTGCGACATTCACCCAAAATATCTGGTAGACGCAATAGTCCATCCATGACTGCATATAGCCGGCGAAACCGACGACTCGGGCTTTTTCCTCGGCTACGTAATACGTGGGCTTGATGGCCGCATCGCTCCACATGCTTCGTAGCTCGCGGGCAGAGCTCGCCTCATCTGTTTTCGAGTAGTTTCTTCCGGCGATTGCTGCCGCAGCGCAGATGTCTTTCTTTTGGAGGGGGCGGATTTTCATCGTTATGCGTTCGATAGATACCTTGCCAAAAACTCGTCTTTGGGAATATAGCCTCTTTCGATCGCTCCATCTACATCCACTTGGCCAATTAAAAAAGACCAGCTTAGGTCTTTTTAACTTGGTGCGGGCGATGAGGGAATCGAACCCCCGACAAGGCGTTTGGAGTGCCTCGTTATGCCACTTAACTAATCGCCCGTATTTCGAATCGCCTTGATTTTATATCATAAAAAGAGGGGAATTGGAATTTCCTCGTGTACAGATAAAAAAGCCCCGTCCCTTCGGACGAGGCTCGCTCAAACTCTTAGCGCCAGTTATCGACGTTGACCTTGCCGATACTCGTTGCCCGCATGAATGGCGTATTGACGACGCGGTGGACGTCGATGCCTCCCACGCCTGAGGCGCGGAGCTCGGCATTCTGGGCTACCCCGTTGAAGGCGATACCGCCGACGCTCGTGGCACTGGCGGTGATCTTCGAGACGTCGCCATCGTCGATGCGGACCTTGCCGACGCCGTTCGTAGTCACGGTGAGTAGGCCATCGACCTTTTTGACATAGATGCTGCCGACGCTCTCGGCGGTGAGGCTTGCGTCGCGGACTTTGCCGATGGTGACGTCGTTCACGCCTGAGGAGGCGACGGTCACTTGTCCCTCGGTATCGCCGATCGAGACGTCCCCGTTCACGTCGGTCACGGTCACGGGCGTTCTGCGGGGAACGATGACGATGATCTTCGCGGCGGCTTTTTTGCCGATGGAGATCCTGCCGATCGAGATGCCGACCTTGAGGATGGATAGCGCGAATCCGGACGGCCGACTCTTCGGGCTGATGAGGACCACCTTGTCGTCGCTTTCGATGCTGAGGTTCTCAACGGCCTTCGGATCGCCTTCGACGGCGACCGTGAATCGGGGACCGACGGCTACTTCGACTTCGGCGTCGACGCCGGCGATTTTCAGTTCGCTGGCATCGAAGACGCGCGGTTCGAATTTCTGGACCGGGGTCGTTTTCGATTCCAGCGCGCCCTTTGCCGTGAGCTTGATGGTCTTGCCGCTCATCGAGACGTCTCCTGTGCAGGTGATTTGACCGGTCGATATGTCGCAGACGCTCCCGTCGGAGAAGGTGACGCGCGAGTTTTGGATGCCCGTTATCGTCATGCCGGTGAACTCGATTGTCTTGCCGTTCAGGGTCAGTGTTTGCATTGAGTACTCCTTTCGTATGGGTTTTAGTTTGTGAGGATCAAATTGCTAATAGCGTACTATCATTTTTAAAAGGATAAGTCAAGTCAGCGGTTTCGCGCTCTTTGCTTGCTGCGGGCGATGAGGGAATCGAACCCCCGACAAGGCGTTTGGAGTGCCTCGTTATGCCACTTAACTAATCGCCCGTATTTCGAATCGCCTTGATTTATAGCACAAAAAGGGCGAATTGGAATTTTCGGGCGAGGGTTGCTACTATTGTGTGTATCTATGATAACCCTCAATCCAGACCAGGACCCGGATGAAGTCATTCCTCGATGACCTTCGCCGCGACTACGACGGCAAGCGCGTCATGGTCATCGGCCATCGCGCTACCCAGTACGGCATCCAGAATATCATCGAGGGTACGCCCTACGAGACGCTCGTTTCGATGAAATTCAAGTGGCAGCCGGGGTGGGGGTATCGCATCGGGTAAATAAAAGCCGCTCTCGTGCGAGCGGCTCGGTAGTATCATGCGACGGCTGTCTCGATTAATTGGAGGCCGAGGGCCTTGAAACGGCGGCGCCAGGAGTCTTGCCACCACTGAGCGCCGGTTCGGAAGGTGGCCATGTCGGTTTCCACCTTACCGTGGTGGGCGACGAAATGGATGCCCATCCCGTGCGTTCCGTTATCGTGTGGCGTCACTTCTTCGATCCAGCGAGCGCTGAAAAAGTAGCGGTAATATACCTTCTTCCAGAGCTTGCGAAACATCCGGATTGGACGTGATTTTTGTATGTTCATATTTTCCTCTGATGCGAAACATATCACAAGCGTCCGTGTGCCGCAATATGATTCAGATTAAGATCTAGTCCCGATATTTTTAATCTCTTGTCGCGGGTATATACTACCCGCATGGAACCCCTCGCCAACAAAATCCGCCCAAAAACCCTGAAAGAATTCGTGGGCCAGGAGCATCTGGTCGGCCCGCACGGGCCTTTGCGCATGGCGATTCGGGACAAGCATCTCTTTTCCTTCATCCTCTGGGGTCCGCCGGGCGTGGGCAAGACGACCTTGGCTCGGATATACGCCAACGCCCTCGATGCCAAGCTCTACGAGCTCTCCGCGGTTTCGGCGGGGAAGGACGACATCAAGAGGATCATCGACGAGCCGACGCTCCTCGATCCCCGGCCGAAGCTCCTCTTCCTCGACGAGATCCATCGCTTTAATAAGGCTCAGCAGGACTTTCTCCTGCCCTTGGTCGAGACGGGGAGGCTGACCCTCATCGGCGCGACGACCGAGAATCCGAGTTTCGAGGTCATATCGGCATTGCTCTCGCGTTGCCGCGTCTTCGTCTTGGAGAGTCTTTCGGAGAAAGACATCCAGAAGATCATCGTCCGGACCAAAATAAAAGTGCCCAAGGACGCCATTGAGTGGCTCGTGACCCTGGCCAACGGCGACGCGCGCATCGTCCTCTCGGCTCTCGAGAATACCAAGCAGATCTACGGCTCCATCACTCGCGAGAATCTCAAGAATGCCTTCGAGCACGCGTTCATCCGCTTCGACAAGAAAGGCGAGGAGCACTACGACACCATATCGGCTTTCATAAAAAGCATGCGCTCGGGCGACGCCGATGCGGCCATCTATTACCTCGCCCGCATGATCGCCGGCGGGGAAGACCCGAAGTTCATCGCCCGGCGCATGGTCGTCTTCGCTTCCGAGGATATCGGCCTCGCCCAGCCGACGGCCCTCGTCGTAGCTAACGCGGTCTTTCAGGCGGTGGACACCATCGGCCTGCCCGAAGCTCAGGAGAATCTGGCGCACGGCGTGGCGTATCTCGCCCTGGCCGCTAAGGATCGCTCGGCATACGACGCATATATGGAAGCTCTGTCCGACGTCAAAGCTACCGGCAATCTGCCGATACCGCTCCGTATCCGGAACGCCCCGACCAAGCTCATGAAGAATCTCGGCTACGGCAAAGGCTATGACAAATACGACAAAGAGAGCTATCTGCCGGATACATTGAAAGGGAAGAAGTATTTGAGGCGGCCGAAAAAGTGATTAGTTTGGCCGGACGTAAGAGATACGAGAGAGCCGCTTCATACGAAGCGGCTCTCTCTGCTTGGAGACGACGGGAATCGGACCCGCCTCTGCTTGTCAACAGAACGAGCGGATCCTCGCAAGAGCTGTGCTATCATAATCCCCATGAAAGTGCACAAGATCTACATCGGCGGCTGGTTCCAGCGCACGACGCTCCATCTCACGGAGATGTGGGATTTCATGAAGAGCGGCACGTCGAGGCTCGATCTGCCGACCGACAAGCTCGCAGAGATGCTCGCAGGCCTTTCTATCGCGAGCGTGACGCGCGAGAGCGGCCCTCTCGAGTATCTCTGCGTCACGACGAGCGTCGGCATCGAGTATCGGATATACGAAGACGGTCTTATCATCCTCGAAAAAGCCTTCAGCTCTCTCTCGGCAGATTTCGCCGCCATCAAGGAATATTATGACGAAAAGCTCTCCAAGAGCCTGTCTTTCATCTTTAGCAAAGGCGCTCCCGTGCCGAAAGAGCTCGCCAATATCAAGACTATCCTTCCATACATCGTCACCGTGAGCGGCGCCAAGGAAGGGGAGATCTCCGCCATGTTCAAGGACGCATCCGAAGAGATGTACTCTGTCCTCAAGACCAAGACTGTCGGCGTCTATCGGAGCTCGGGACTCATCGTCATCGACGACCTCATGGACGAGGCTCTCGCTCGAGATGTCATCGAATCTCAGATATTCTTCCGCGAGTTCAAGACGCAGCTCCACCGGTATCTCGCTATCCATCGAACTCTTTGGGAGAAGATTCGCGAGATCAAAGAGCGGGGACAGATAAAGGGCACCGATATCGACGGCCTGCGCAACCAGCTTTCGATATATCAAAAGACCGTGAATCTTATTGGGGCGAGGATCGACCAGATGCCCGCATACGTCGAAACCCGCCGAAAGATGACCCATACCGACAAGCTCGATCCGAGCCTCGAGCCGCTCTTTCAATTCAAGTTCGAGACTCTCCTCGACACGCACGAGTACATAAAACACCTCTGGAGCATGACCGAGAACTATCTCGGGTCGGCTATCGAGCTTTTCAACGAGCTCCAGGCCAAGAGCACCAAGAACACCATCTCCTCTCTCCAACTCGTCACCACCATCGGCGTCGTGGCCGGCATCCTCGGCTATCTCGCCAAGGATACGCTGCCTCAATTCACCTGGATCGGAGCGCTCTACTTCGTCTTGCTCATGGCTATGACCTGGATCGTCAATAGCGCCATATCGAAGTTCTACAAGAACAAGAGGTACAAGATAAAGGCGGAGGAGATCGAGAAGGATATCAAATAGGTCGGGATTTCGCCCGCCCGAGTGCCCATATGGCTTGAAAGGGCATATACTATATGCATAATTATAGCGCGTATGCCTGAATCGCTTTTACCTCAGGAGTCACAAGAATCGGCGCCGAATATCGAGGGCGAAGAGCCCACTGCCGAAGGGCTTTTTCTGTCGCGATTCGATCGTATAGACATTACTGACCCGCTCCTCGAAGAGATTCGGGTCGAAGGGGGGAAGGTTCAAACGCTCGTAGCGGAACTGAAGAGCGCCGTCGAGAGCATTCTCGATGCTGGGAGAGAGGATACTGTGGGCGAGCTCGTCGCGACCGAGATAGAGAAAGGCCCCGAATACGTGCGCGGCAGGCTCAGCGAGCTTGATGTGCGCACGAATGATCTCGCAGAGAGACTCAAGAAGCTCAAAAGCGATGTGCGGGCGAAGACAGAGATATTCTCATGGACTCAAAACAAAACTACAGACCTCGCAAGCCTCCGCGAAGGTTTAAGGTTCGCAGTCCCGCTGATTCAGTCAACCGTCGCCGCCTCGACAGAGTTCCGCAGTGTATGCAATGCTCGCGACGATCTCTACGATGCGTATGCGTTGGCAAGGATACAGCACTACGGCGGGACTTCGATAGATGACTCGTACGGCCTCTATGAGCAAAAGTCGACCGAGCGCAGGAGGCTCAGCGGCCCGCTCGGTATCAAACGCCTGTTCTATCGGAAGGAACTTACTCAGCTCGATGAAGAGATGGCTGAGCTCTCAGGGTTTATGTCTGGTCGGAGAAAGTCTTCATCGAACTTTAGCTACTTTGATCGCGAGGATGCCAAGAATGCATTCGTAGATTACGCGCAATCTATCGAACACAAGGTGCAAAAGAAGATAACGGAATGCGTCGAGGCGAACGCCAAAGAGAGATTGCGTTCTGAGAAAGCGACTATCCTCGACGCGGCAGAAGTCGACGCTCTCGATAATGTTCTCCTCGAGAAGTTCGCCGTCCCTGAGCTCAAAGGATGCAGCGAAGAAGTCATTGAAGATACAGTAGGTTTGCTGAAGCGAAGCTTCGAGATAAAACTAGATGCGGAGCACACTGGCTCGGGACCGTATAGCCGGCTCGATAGCGAGATAGCGAATCTGCAAGGGCAGAGCTACAGGATAGCTCGAGAGTTTAGGGGTTCCGGTCAGAGGTTCCAAAAAGTCGCCGCTTTCGTCGATACCGGCCATCTGAGGCTAAAATCGGGAGAAGAGATACAGAGAATCGGTCTTGCCGCAGAGGCGTCCTTTGCAGATATCTTCAAAATGTTAGGCAAGGTCGGCGCGGGCCTGTCTGGGTACTCTCGACCTCGGCTCTTCGGAGGCGATTTCGATACCCTTCGGTTCAAGGCGATCGCCGCGTGTCCGGAGACCAAGGCCAGATTTGGCGAAAAGATCGAATCTGCAAGGCGGACGCTGGAAGCAGGCTTGGAGCGCTCCTTGACGAGTTCGGCCAAGAACCATGAAGAAGGCGTGCTTTTGGCTTCGAAGCTCATGGATATCGGAGGGCCCGAAAGCGTCGCGGTCATGCTTGTCAACGCTTTCCGGGAGCCCGGATATTCTGGCGAGCGTCTGCTGCTCCAGCCCGATAAACCAGAAAGCGGGCCGCTCGTAGCCTATCTCTCTCGACTTACCGATAAGGATCTGGAAGTTTTGAAGGGGCAATCGATTCCCGGTCTTATAGAATGTATTTCTCTTATCCGCTCTCATCCTGCCGATTTCGTGCACCCCCGCCCTGGGTCGGTATACGCCGAAGTGCAGGCGGAGCTCGCAAAAGTCGTGGGGCATTTCTTTGAAACGAGGGGTAAGGAGCTCTTCGAATTCCTTGTCGATTCGGCTGATAACGTAGATTCCGACCTTGGAGGATCGTACGCAAAGATAGATGATGTCCTCAGAAAGTCCGACAATCTGAGCTTTTTCTCCGATGTTATTACCACTTTCAGGCGTCGATTCGTGTTGTTTAATGACGTAAAGTCTCTCAAGCTCCTTTCAGAGATCCCTGATTGTCTTGATAACATAGATGAGTTCCCGCAAAGGCTTCGCGGCGGCATACAGAAACAGCTTGCCTCGGAGATGTACGAGTCATATCGTTCGTACGAATCGCGTCGCTACGGCTTGGCCATATTGCAGAAGGGCCCTGCAGAGGAAGACGGCGCTGGATCCCGAGACGCATCGCACGCTCAGGTCCAGGCTATGTTCAAGAAGATATCCGAAAACACCATTCTGAGCCCCGACGTGATTTCCAAATTTAACGGACTGAGGCTAAAGGCCGCGCTCGGCGAACCGATGCAGGTAGATCGCGACCGATTAGCCGAGCTTTTCAATGATCCTCACATCGATACAGTCAAAACCGATGTTAGGTCATTTATATTCGACCTTGTGTCTTCAGGCAAGGTCGAATTGACAGCCGCGCAAGCAGCCGCATCTGTCGATCGATTGATCGAGGAGGCGCACTCCTCTCTGCTCCTCTACGACACCAAAAAGAGCAGAGATTTTGCCCGGACTCTCTCGGAGAAGAGTCTCATCTCCGAGTCTCAGTATAGGACTTTCCAAAAAGCGATAGACACTGCCGATTCCGGATATGTACAGGCTTTGGGAACCCACAAAGGAGATCTAGAGATAACGGGCGCGAATTGGGTCGAGAACCTCTCGTGGTATATACGGATTAACGCCGGTTTTGCTGCCAATGGCGCAGGCTCGAATGTCCTGAGACGTACGTTCTCTAACGATCATCCTGCGAACAGGGATGCCTGTCTCCGCGGACTTTACGGCTCATGGCGGGCGCTCTTGGAATCAGGACGATTGGATATGGACGGCAGCACTATTTCCCGTGTCGTGCGTATGAATAGGGGGGGCGGGTGGTCTCAAATATGTCGAACGGCTTGCGCAGATGATGTCGTCTGTCGATAATGTGCTTAATGGAGGGCATAAAGTAGCCGAGAAGACCAAAGAAAGCATCCAGAGCGGACTGCTCGCGTGCGAGAAGAGGTTCGATAAGGAACGCAGGTCCGATGAAGACCGCTCGGTCTACTATCTCATATCGAAAGATATCCTCGCCGCCTCTCCGAGCCTGTACGGCGACTTTCTTGGATTGCTTGAGGGACTCGAGCAGAAAGACCTCGAGACCTTCAATGAAGGATGCTTTCCTCTCTACCAGGCGCTGCTCACGGTCTATCAGAAAGGCAGGCGCGATCTCGGTGAGCCTATCTATAGCGGCAGGGATCTCTTGAAGATCAGAAAGAATATAGAGGGCCTCAAAGCAAGAATTGCGGAAGGCGTGCCGCCTAAAGATATTTTTGAGGCTGGGCGTCAGGACCTCATCGAGCGCATTAAACAAGGTTTTGCAAAGCGTTTCGGTATAAAGAAGGTTCCTGAGCATTTCGACAAAGAGAGGATCAGGACGGTTCAGGACTTCATCCGCTATATCTCGAATCTTGCGCATAAGGACGACACAAAAGAGGCCTTGCTGGCTTTCTACTTCTCGCTTTGCCTGAACGACGAGTGGCACGCCTTTAGAGCCGGAAAGGCGGTAAACGTCGGCGATTATCTCGAGGACGACAAGAAAGAGATCGTCGAAGCCGTCCTTAAGCAGTATTCCCCAGACAAGATCATTATGCCGTCCCTGCTCGGCATAGAGGAGAACCAGATAGGCGCATTCAGAGAGGCGCTTGAGACCGAAACGGTGGCAACCACTCTCGGGAGCATACAGACCATAGACATGAAGCTTGGGAACGCGAAGCGGGGCATAGAGACGCTCGGGGATCTCGACGCCTATCCTGAAGAAAAGGATAAGGCCACCCTCGCCTTGTGCCTCAAGCATCACAAAGCGGTAGGCCAAGCGCTCGCCGAGCTCTTCGGCTCTCTAAAGAGTAAGAAGCCGATCTCGGAGTCGTCTAGACTCATAGCGGCAAGGCTTGCCGATATATACGGCGTAGATTCATGGACGGCGGGCGAGATCAAGAGGGTCCAAGACGATGTGAAGGTCGTAAGCCTCATCGTCGATATGCTCAAGAAAGTCGAAGACGAGGACATCGATCGAAAGATAGAAGAGTTGCACGCGGCGCTCGAGCCCTCTGAGAGCGTCATTCGCATCTTCCAAAAGATCGGCGAAGAGTTCGAAAGGAGCTCTGGCGCTCTCGCTCTCTCTCACGACCTTGCGTATCTCGAGAATATATTCGTCAAGAACGACGACAAGCTCGATGACATCGAGAAGAAAGCGGCGAAGGATTATATCGATGGTATACGGAACCTCATGACGGGCCTCGAAGGCATATCTATGCGAGTTAAGGAATACTTCGAAAAGGTCGCGAAAAGCATCCATGGCGCCAAGAAAGAGATCCTTGAGAGTCGCATGGAAGAAATACGAAAAGTCCTTCATGCGACGGGCGAAGCCATGAATATCACGAGCACGATGACGTCGAACATGAACCTCCTTATCGAACATATGAGGCAGTGTCTCGGCTGTCGTACTACAGAGATCAATAACGATACCAACCTGACGTTCGGCGAACCTTACAAGTTCTATCTTCTGAGCCAGACGGATGACTTCAGCGATAGCATCGCTGACGAGATCGTCTCTTTGCTGCCCGTAACGTTCGAAGACGGAAAGAAGGGTATGGCCTTCGTGCTCGATCAATTGTATGGTACGAAGTCGTCCGATGTGCTTGCGAGCCATATAAAGACGATAGAGAAGAAGCGCGAGGGGCTCAAGGCGCGATTCCCTGACGCGCATATCCCGATCGTCGTCTCTCAGGCCGCGCTCAGGAGCGTTGGTCTTGATGGCTCCTTGCTTATGGATCGTCTCAATGCGACCGGGAAAAAAGATATATTCCTCGCTTCGGACTTGAGTATTACGATACCCGTCTCTGCGTTGGGCGAGCACTATACCGAATTTGGCGGTGGGGCGCGTAGCGCTGGCCCGCGAAGCGTCGCGGCTCTCGTTATCGCCTAGCTTTGTTGAGGAATTTCCGAACTGCGCCCTCGACTTTTCGATTCGAAGTTGGCCCGAACCATTCGATCGATTTGTTTGCCCCGAACCACCTCATTTGCCTCTTCGAGAAATCGACGATCCTGTTCTCGAGCTCGACGAGCATCTCGGTCTTCGAGAGCTTCTTTTGGAGATAGAGTGCGGCGTATCTATACTCGAGGCCGAATTCATGGAGGCGTTTCCATGAGACGCCTTTTTTGTGGAGTCGCGCGGTCTCGCGGATAATCGTATCACCCCGCATGCGCTTCATCAGGCGGGCATGGATGCGTTCCCGGAGCGTTTCGCGATCGGTCGTAAGGCCGATGAAGAGAGTTTCATAGAGCTTCTTCCGTTTCGCGCCGGGAGAGGGGTCTATTTTTGGTACGAAGCCAAGGGTGCGCGCTATCTCGATCGCCCGGATAATGCGTACTTTGTTACGGGGATCGATGTCGCGAGCGCGACGAGGGTCGAGTCGGCGAAGCTCCCTCATGAGGCTTTCGACCGGCTTTTTTGCGAGCCGCGCACGGAGCTTTTTGTCAGGCGGCACGGCAGGGAACGTCTCGTCATAGACGAGAGCGTCGATGTAGAAGCCTGTGCCGCCGCATATGATGGGGAGTTTACCTCGACGGATGATATCGGCGATCGCTTTCGTTCCGTCTCGCTTGAAATCTTCGACGGTATAGCGCGGGCTCTTTCGGTTGCGCGGGTCTACGACGTCGAGGAGGTGGTGGGGGATACTTTTCATCTCGCGCTTCGTGATCTTGCCTGCGCCAACGTCGAGGCCGCGATAGACCTGGCGCGAATCGGCGGATACGACCTCGCCGCCGAACGCGCGAGCGAGCTCGACTGCGAGGCCGCTCTTGCCTGTGGCGGTTGGGCCGAGGATGACGATGATTTTCTTTTTCATTTTTGTCGGGGCACCGAGAATCGAACTCGGACCTCACGTACCCGAAACGTGTATACTGCCACTATACTATGCCCCGATGGTGCTTCTCATCATACTCCGCACGAACTGCCGCGCAACGTCAGTTTAGGGTAAATGAGCGATCCATTTCTCGAGAGTATCCTCAGGTCTAAATATAAAAGCTTTTTCGTTTTCTCTCGGGATTTCTAATTCTCTGTTTCCCCAGTCAATGAGGTGTTGAGGGACATCGTGGCGCTCCTTCGTTTTCAGGTTTTTCACTCTCCTCTCTTCTCTGATATCATTCGGGGTGTCAAAATAGATAAGGACCGGTCGCGCACCGGATTCGTCTGCCAGTTTCCGTAGATTTTCTCTTCCGTGGTATTTCAAACTAATATCGTCGAAAATCACGTCTTTTCCTTCAGTCAAAAGCGTTCGCACTCTATCTTTAGACATCTCTAATATCCTATCCCAATCCTCGTCGCTGTTTTCATCGAGATTCCATTCCTTTTTCTTCTCAAACCATAGCTCGTCTTGGCTGACTCGGATGGCGTCTTTAAGTCGAGCGATTTCTTTCGATACCGTAGATTTGCCTGAATAGGCAGGTCCACAGGTTATGTAGAGCTTATTCATAAATTCATTCTTTTGGTGCCGGAGGAGGGACTCGAACCCTCACACCTTGCGATACACGATTTTGAGTCGTGCGCGTCTGCCATTCCGCCACTCCGGCTTCACCACAACTTACAACAAAATCCGCTCTTTCTCAACGTTGCTTTTGCGCGGGGTATGATAAAATGTGGGCATAACTCCCATCACATGGCATCACAATTCATCGGCGATTCGATATTTTGGATAGATACCGACAAGATACGGCCTAACCCGTATCAGCCTCGTCGCGAATTCGACCAGGCGGCTCTCAACGACCTCGCCGAGTCGATCCGCACCTACGGCGTGCTCCAGCCTCTCGTCGTCACGCGCACCGAGCTACAAAAGGAAGACGGCGGCATCATGGTCGAATACGAGCTCATCTCGGGCGAGCGCCGTCTGCGCGCTTCGAGGATCGCGGGCCTCTCGCAGGTTCCGGCCATCATCCGCGCCGATTCCGAGGGCGCGCGCATGAAGCTCGAGCTCGCCATCATCGAGAACCTCCAGCGCGAAGATCTCAATCCCGTCGAACGCGCCCGCTCGTTCGACCAGCTCGTCGAGCATTTCGGCTTGAAGCATATCCAGATCGCCCAGAAGATCGGCAAGTCGCG
Organism: uncultured Candidatus Saccharibacteria bacterium; assembly: GCA_964596505.1. GTDB lineage: Bacteria > Patescibacteriota > Minisyncoccia > Phycocordibacterales > UBA6065 > UBA6065. The sequence goes on from CAZQUF010000001.1 coordinate 28,079, forward strand.
CGAGTATGTCTCGAACTCTATCCGTCTCTTGGCTTTGCCGAACGACATGCTCGACGCATTGTCGCAAGGGAAGATCTCCGAAGGCCACGCCCGGCCGCTCCTCATGCTCTCCGACCGTCCGGCCGAGCAAGCGACTCTTTTCAAGGAGATCACCTTCAAGCGCCTGACCGTCCGCGAGACCGAAGGCTACGCCCGCTCGATCGCCGTCGAAAAGTCGCGCAAAGGCAAGCAGGCCGCCGTCATCGAGCTCACTGAATTCGAGAAGAAGCTCTCCGAAGCGCTCCACACCCGCGTCCAGATCCAGTCCCATTCGCGTGGCGGCAAGATCACCATCGATTACTTCTCGTCCGAGGACTTAAAGGTGCTCATCGACATGATGCAGGCCAAGAGCGAAGGGAAGCCGGTGCTTGCGTTCGTGCCTACGGCTACGTCTGTCTCTGCGCCTGTAACGCCGGCGCCCGTCGTCGCTCCGGCTCCCGCTCTAGAACCAGAAGTCGCACCTGCCCCTCAAATCATTCCTCCGGAACACGCCGCTATCGAATTAGAAGCCCCGATAGACGACCGCTCGAAAGACGAGAAGAAAGCGGACGAGAACTCCGACGAGCTCTATTCACTAAAAAACTTTTCGATATAAAAAACCTGCCCGATACGATCGGACAGGCTCTAGCAGGCTATGCCGCCCTGGCGAGCGCGAGCGATTTCACAAGAATCTTTTGGCCCGCCGGCAATGTCTCGCTACCGAAACAGATCGGTGCGCACATTCCGTAGAAGAATCGGCAGAGTAATGGCAAGCCATCGACGAACACAGGATCGCCCTGCGGGTCTTTTTTCACTCCCAACCCGTCGGCGACGGTTACCTTCGGGATGAATTCGAGGACACATCCTCGGAGGTTATATACCAGGTCGTGCCACGTGCCGATCGGCAAGTCGCGGTTCGATGCGAGGACGACATTTTGTCCCCGAAGGAATTCGTCGAAAGCTTCTTTGGTGGCGATGTGATGAGGGAGAACAAGATAGGTAATCATTCTTTCCCCATATTCGCTCAAACGAGCGCTAAGTCAAGCCTCTTGCTTTGTGGTGTCTCGTATGTAGAATCACGTGAAAGGCACTTTATGAATAAACAGACACGGATTACGGAAGGAGCTTCTCTCGTCGTAGAAGGTCGGACATTCGACGAGTTGTTCAGACAGGGAAGATTCGCGGATGCGGACGAGAAGCTCAAGGCGATCGATGTAGAGAAGCAGACTACCGTCGCTCTTTTGTTCTATCTCATGACGACGAAGCCCGCGAAAGATAGGCTGCACATATTTTCTATTCCACCTTCTTCTTCCTCGCGAACCCGCGCCTCTTCTTCGGCTCTTTGAATATCTCGAGCGCGCGCTCGAGGCCGATCGTGTATACGTCGTCTGGCTTCTTCACCGAGCGAAAATCGGCGTCATGGACGATGTACGGACCGAAACGCCCGATATTGGCGGTGATGACCTTTCCGGTCTCGGGCTGGATGCCGAGCTGGCGGGGGAGCGTGAGGTAGTGCACTGCCTGTTCGAGCGTGACCTCTTCGGGCTTCACGTCCTTCGGCACGCTCGCACGGCGAAGCTTCGGCTTCGGGACTTTTTTGCTCGCGCGCTTCTTTTTCGGTTTCTTTGCGCCTTCCGTCGCAGACGCTTCTACGGTCGCTGCGCTCTCCGGCATGACCATCTCAACATACGGGCCGTATTTGCCGGTCTTGAGGGTGATCTCCGAACCAGTCTCGGGATGGATGCCGATGACCTTATCCTTCGGCATCTCGGTTCCGTCGATCAAGAGAGCGCCGGTGCAGTCAGGGTAGCGCGAGCAGGAAAGGAACTTGCCCGACCTGCCGAGCTTGATGATCATAGGCGACCCGCATATCGGGCATTTGAGCTTCGGGTCGGCGTCGCCGAGGTTCGTGGCTTTGGCGAGCTTGTCCTTGGCTTTGACCTCCTTGCTGAACGGTTTATAGAAGTCGGAGAGCGTCTTCTCGTATTGCGCCTCGCCGTCTGCGATCTTGTCGAGCTTGTCCTCCATCTCTGCCGTGAACGTGTCGCTTATATATTGGTTGAAATTGTCTTCGAGGAACGTCGAAACGACCATGCCGGTATCGGTCGGCTGGAGATTGCGGTTTTCCTTGGTCACATATTCGCGGTCTTCGAGCGTCTTGATGATCGAGGCATAGGTCGAAGGGCGCCCGATGCCGCGCTTTTCGAGCTCTTTGACGAGGCCGGCCTCGGAATAGCGGGACGGCGGCTCGGTGAACTTTTCAAGCGCGGCGATTGAGACGAGACCGAGAGCGTCGCCTTGGGCGACTTTCGGCAGTTCGACATCCTCGCCCTGGGCCGCAGGGTCGGCGTCGAGCCAGCCTCTATATATAGTGCGCGAGCCGTTGGCCTGGAAGTCGGGGATGGGCGCAGATTTTGCACCAGCGGAGGGCTTCACATTTGCCAGTATCTTGGTCCTCATGACGCGCGAGTCTTTCATCTGTGAAGCGATCGTGCGCGACCAGATGAGGCCGTAGAGCTTGACCTCCTCCTCGTTCGCGCCGGCGGAGCGTTTGAAGGCGTCGGTCGGTCGGACGGCTTCGTGGGCTTCCTGGGCATTCTTCGATTTCGTGGCGAAGACGCGCGGCTCGGCGAGCTCTTTGCCGAAAGTCTTCTCGATCATAGCAGCGATCTGGCCTACGGCTTGCTGGGAGAGCGTCGTCGAATCGGTGCGCATGTAGGTGATATGTCCGGCTTCGTAGAGCTTCTGGGCCGTGCGCATGGTTCTAGACGGGGAAAAGCCGAGACGTGTCGAGGCGGCCTGCTGAAGGGTCGATGTCGTGAACGGTGCGCGGGGCGAGCGCTTGGCTTCGGTCTCCTCGACCGAGACGACGTGCCAGGGCTCTTTTTCGCTGACGGCGACGATGCGCTCGGCTTCTTTCTGTTCCTTCGGCTCTTCGGAGCAGACGAGGGAGAGCTTCTCGCCGCCTTTTCCGCCTTTTTTCGGCGTCGTCGTTTCGGCTGCGATAGTGAAATAGCGCTCGGGTATGAACGCCTGTATCTCGCGCTCGCGCTCGACGAGGATGCGGAGGGCCGGGGATTGGACGCGACCGGCAGAAAGGCCGTAGCGGACTTTCTTCCAGATGACGCCGGAGAGGTCATAGCCGACGAGTCGGTCGAGGACGCGGCGCGCCTCCTGGGCGCGACGGAGGTTCTCGTCGATGTCGCGCGGCGATTTGAGGGCTTCGATGATGGCGTCCTTGGTTATCTCGTGAAAGACGACGCGATGGACAGGCTTGCCGCCGAAATCGATCGCCTGGGCAATATGCCAAGCGATGGCCTCGCCTTCGCGGTCGGGGTCGGTAGCGAGGAGTATCTCGTCGGATTTTTTTGCGAGACGCTCGATGTCGTGGAGAACGCTCTGCTTTCCGGCGGAGACTTCGTAGTGCGGCGTGAAGTGTTCCATATCGATGGCCTTCTTATTCGACTTCGGCAGGTCGCGGACGTGGCCGACCGACGCGACGACGGTATAATCGCTTCCGAGATATTTCCCGATCGTTTTGGCTTTTGCAGGGGACTCTACTATGAGCAGCTTGGACATATATTGTGCAAAGTATTACACGAAGGCAAAAAAATTAGCAAATGCGCGTAATGGAAATGAAACCGTTCCCACCATATTTCTACAAAAAAGCCGCCTCACGGAGAGGCGGCGGAGAGCCTGGGCGCGAGCGGAACTCGCGGGATTCGGGCATACGGGCGATCGACCGTGGCGATGAGGTCGTAGGTACTCATGCAGAGTTCGTGGGAGTGCCGAACCGTCGCCTTTTTTCTCGCCGGGTTGTTCATCGTCGTATTGCCGACGTCGATGACGGTGATGTCGCGGGGACCGTTCAGGAACTGGATCGAATAACCGGCGGGTATCTCGGCGGCTGCCGTCTCATACTCCGCCTCGACGCCCTGTCTCGCTGGCCGTACCATAATAAGGCTATCATTCGCCTCGGATTCGGTGCAGAGAACGACGTCGAGGCGGTCACACCACATCTGGACCATATTGAACGTAATCCTTCCCTTGTAGCGTTTTTGGCGACGGTAGAGCCAGATCATGGCTTCTTCGCCATTTGAGCCGATACAGTAGGCCAAGAAGGGCTGGATGCCGACCTCTGCAGCCGTCGACGCGCGCTTGCGGAGACATTTGATCACGAACGAGGTAAGACCGATAACGAGAAGGACCATGACTGCCAAGATGGGAATCAGCGTCCCGTAGGATATTTCATTGATCATCATAGGAAAGAATTTCTGTCATGAAATCTACTCCTTTTGGGCGACCTGTCAAACTTTCCGTATCTGTCCGAGCCTTTCTTCTATGACGCCCGAAAGCTCGAGCTTCGATATGAGAGCGTTCGCCTCGGCGGCTTGTATGCCGAGAGCCTGGATGAGCCGATCGCGCGATCGCGGCTCGGCGAGGGCGGCGATGAGCCTCTGTTCGCTTTCGGTCAAATCTGGGCGCAGAGGGCGGATCTTCTCGGTCTCTGTATCTCGCGCCCTTGCCGCATCCTCGAGGCCGAGGGCGAATATGAGGTCCTCCGCGCATGCGATCGGCGTCGCGCCCTCGCGCATGTATTCGAAAGCTCCCTCGCTCTTCTTCGAGAATATCGAGCCAGGCACGACGAGGACGTCTCGATAGAAATCCATGGCGCGACGGGCGGTGATGAGCGTTCCCGACTGGGTAGCCGCTTCTATGACGAGCGTCGCGTGCGAAAGGCCCGCCATGATCGCGTTTCGATAGGGGAATGTCCACTTGTTTCCCATGACCGTCTTCTCAAAGGGCGAGAGGAGGCAGCCGCCTGCGGCGAGGATGCGCCGCGCGATGCCGATATGCGTCGGCGGATAGAGCATCTCGTCGGCAAGCCCCGAGCCGGGGACGGCGATCGTCTGCAATCCCGCCGCGAGTGCCGCCTCGTGGGCGATAGAATCGATGCCGAGAGCGAGGCCTGAGACGATGACCACCGGTAGACCGTGAAGGCCGGCGATGAGGGATTCGCAAGCGGCTTTGCCATATTCGCTGTATTGCCGCGAGCCGACGACAGTGAGGAATATATGGTCGTCAGAAGGCAAGTCGCCGCGAATATAGATTTCTTTCGGCGGGTCATCCATGATCGTAACCGCCTCTTTTAAAAGGCGCGGATAGTCGGCGGGAAATATCGTTCGAATATTCTCGGTGGAATTCATAGGCGAATCAGTGTACTATAGCGATATTAAGAAATGCTGAAGATTTCTCCTGAAATCTCCATTGCGACACGAACCATGCTCGACATCAAATTCATCCGCGACAATCCAGACCTCGTCAAAGCCGGCGCCGCCAAGAAGCGCGTAAGGATCGATATAGACGCGCTCATCGCCGTCGACGACAAGAGGCGCCAGCTCTCGTCTTCGATCGAGGCGAAGCGCGCCGAGCAGAATCTCGTTTCCGCGAAGATCCCTTCTTCTACTCCTGAGATGAAGGCGACCCTCCTCGACGCCATGAAGAAGCTCAAGGCCGATATGCAAAAAGAGGAGGAAGACCTCAAGAAAGTCATGGTCGATTGGCAGGGCTTCATGCTCCGCGTGCCGAACATACCGGATATATCCGTGCCTGAAGGCGATACGGATGAGGATAATAAAGAGGTCAAGGCCTGGGGCGACAAGACCGCCTTTGCTTTCGAGCCGAAAGACCATGTCGAGATCATGACCGCTCTCAAGATGGTCGATTTCGAGCGCGGCGCCAAGGTCCACGGCTTCCGCGGCTACTACCTCACCGGCGACGGCGCGCGCCTCTCGTTCGCCATCTGGAATTACGCTCTCGAATTCTTTTCTAAGCGCGGCTTCACGCCGATCATCCCACCGGTCATCGTCCGCAAGGAGAATCTCTACGGCACGGCGCATCTTCCCGGCGATGTCGAAGACTACTATATGACTCAAGATGGCGATGCCCTCGCCGGTACGGCCGAAGTGCCTCTTATGGCCTACCATTCTGGCGAGACGCTCGACCTCTCGGATTTTCCGGTGAAATATCTCGGCTTTTCTCCGTGCTTCCGTCGCGAGGCGGGCAGCCATTCGAAAGACGTCAAAGGCCTCATCCGCGTCCATGAGTTCTATAAACTGGAACAAGTCGTCCTCTGTGAAGCTTCGCACGAGATCTCCGTCTCGCTCCACGAAGAGATCAATCGGAATACCGAAGAGTTCATCGAGTCTCTCGGTATTCCGTACCAGACCGTCGTGAACTGCGGCGCCGACCTTGGCCTTGGCCAGGTCAAGAAGTACGACATCAATCTCTGGGTGCCGAAGGAAGGGAAGTACCGCGAGATCTCGTCCGCATCCTATTTCCATGATTTCCAGTGCAGGCGATTCAATATCCGCTATCGCGATACCGAGAATAAATTGCGCTACGCGCACTCGCTCAACTGCACCGCTATCCCGACGCCGCGCATCCTCGTCTCGCTTATAGAAAATAACCAGCAGGCCGACGGCTCGGTCCGCATTCCTGAAGCCCTTCGGCAGTATTTCGGATCCGACGTCATACGCAAGAAGGCGAAGGCGTTCGCCGACGTTCCGCCTGACGCTCCTCTCGCCTAACCATATGCGAGGGCAGGTCAAGATACACCAGAAGAAGCTCGCCGCCCGCCGCCGCAGGCGCGCCTTTCTCCTCACGCTCTACGCCGTGGCGGCGGCGGGCGGCCTTTTCTGTCTCCTCTCCTATATCTCGCAGCTCGACGCTCTCTCCATCTCCTCTGTCGTCGTCGAGGGCAACGACCGTCTCTCGTCCTCGACCGTCGAGATGGTCGCCCGCAAAGAGCTCGTCGGGAACTATGCGTCGTTCTTTTCGCGCGAAAACATCTTCATATATCCAAAGTCGAAGATCAGGGCCGATATCCTCGCTCTGCCCCTCGTCAAATCGGCGGAGGTCTCGGTCGGCGATAATCGGACGCTTCGCTTGGCGCTTTCTGAAAGACAAGAGACGGCTCTGTGGTGCTCCGACGCGCCGTCGGAGGCAGCGCTCAATTGCTACTCTGTCGACGGTGACGGCTTCGTGTTCGCGCCAGAACTCTCGGCATCGGTCGCGACATCGACGGGCGAGCTCGTCTATCGCGGTCTCGTCACGGGCGATCCTGTCGGACATGCATTTCTGAAGCCCGCTGACTTTCGCAAGATCGCCTTCTTCATGAGCGAGCTCTCAGGGCTCTCCGTCGAGCCCCGCGAGGTGGACCTCACCTCGTCCTCGGCTGATGCCAGCTCGACGCCTCTCGTGTACATGACGGTCGTCCTCGGCGGAGGCGGCACGCTCGTCATAGATACCGCCGACGACCTATCATCCGTCCTTCGGAACATCGCCGCTATCGTGTCCGATAAAGCCATCGCTCCCGACCTCCCGAAATTCCTTTCCGAATTAGATTACATGAAGCTCGATGTGGGGAATAAGGTGGTGTATAAAATGAGACATTGACGGATCGTATATTTTGGAATATAGTATAGAAAACATGGTTTTGTCGGGTGTCCCCGAAGAAATGCATGTCATGTACCTTAAGACGCAAACTTATGCCCAAGTTCAACCTGACCGTCCCGCACCGTCTCTCGCAAGACGAAGCACTCAAGCGCACAAAAGGCTTGCTCGAGCAGGCGAAAAGACAGCACGGCGATAAGATCAAGAATCTGTCCGAAAGATGGGACGGCAATCGAGGCACATTCAGCTGCTCGATCGTTGGCTACTCCGTCGATGGGACGCTGACCATCGGCAAGGACCAGATCGTTCTCGATGGCACGCTTCCGTGGAAAGCCGTCATTCTCAAACCAGTCATCGCTTCCTTGATTCGAGGCGCAGCCGAAAAAGCGCTCGCTTGAGAGGGGAGCCATGGACCCTGATTCACAACCAAACGACGATACGCCCGACTGGGCCAAAAAGAACGGAGCGCTTGTCGTTTGGAAGCGGGAAGCGCCGTTCGGGAAGTTGAATGCGAGGGAAGTCCGTTTTATCGATATGGAAGCATCCTATCGCGATAACGACACTGAGATGCCGATTTCGGGGGAGGACCTCTTAAAAAAGCTCACGGAGTCGGAGAAAGGATGGAGGTGTTTGGGTATATACCTTGTCACCGTTCCGTCCAACGGTATTCCTTGCCAGAGATTAAAGGCGGCGATAGCGAGGTTCCCCATGCTCGCATATTGAAGTGGAATCTGCTCTCATCAAGGCTGTGGTTTATGACCACAGCTTTTTTATGCATCTCTCGGCTCTTTGTGATAGGGTAGTTGCGATGAAAGACATGAAGAGTAACTTTTGGAAAAGCCTTCCGGTCCCGTTCTTCGCTCTCGCGCCGATGGCCGATGTCACCGATGCGGCTTTTCGGCGGATCATCGCGAAATACGGCAAGCCGGACGTCTTCTGGACTGAATTCGTCTCGGCTGACGGGCTCTGCTCGCCCGGCCGCGCCGTGCTCATGCGCGACCTCGAATTTACCAAGGCCGAGAAGCCGATCGTCGCCCAGCTCTTCGGTTCGCATCCGGACAAGATGCGCGAGGCGGCCGCTCTCTGTCAGAAGCTCGGCTTCGACGGCATCGATATCAACATGGGCTGCCCCGACCGGTCGATAGAGAAGCAGGGCGCCGGAGCCGCCATGATGAAAACGCCGAAAAAAGCCCGCGAGATCATTCGCGCCGCCAAGGAAGGAGCGCCCGATCTGCCGATATCCGTCAAGACGCGCATCGGCTATAGCAAGAACGAGATCGCGACCTGGATACCCGAGATTCTCGAGGAGGGCGTGGCCGCTCTCACTGTCCACTGTCGTACGCGAAAAGAGATGTCTCTCGTGCCCGCACGCTGGGAGCATATCCGCGAAGTCGTCGCGCTCCGCGACAAGCTCTCTCCTGGGACTCTGATCATCGGCAACGGGGACGTGCGCGACATCGCCGATGCTCGGGCCAAAGCCGCCGAGTTCGGCGCCGACGGCGTCATGCTCGGCAGGGCTATCTTCGGCAACCCGTGGCTCTTTTCCGAGACTGTACCTTCTCTTTCTGAAAAGCTCGCTGTTCTGGTCGAGCATACGAAGCTTTTCGAAAAGCTCCTCGGCGATATCAAGAGTTTCGCTATTATGAAAAAGCACTACAAAGCCTACGTGAACGGCTTCGACGGGGCCAAAGAATTTCGCACCGAGCTTATGGAAGCCAAAGACGCCGCGGACGTGGGGAAGAAGGTCAAAGACTTCCTTAAAAAGAGGCCGGATATCGTTTAAATGCCTAAGAATAAGGGTTTGTACGGAAACTGTTTGGGAACGGAGCATCTTTGTTGACAAATTCTACTAGTATGCTATGATACATGTCGAATAAGACAGGCACACCAAACCCTCATTTTAATATTTAGATCCATCTGAAAGAAGAAGCCCC
>CAZQUF010000002.1:0-31515 GCA_964596505.1 uncultured Candidatus Saccharibacteria bacterium
GTATATAAACGCTCTTTGACGTATTTCAGAGACCGTCTGTCGGCGGTATCCGACCTCATACCTGTCCATGAAGACTGAATCAAGTTGGCTCGCGGTGGCATTTGCCATCTTTGCAGGAAGCATCATCGGCTCGCTCGTCGCTATCCGCGCCGAACCGTCGCTCCTCTGGCTCGCCATCGGCATCGTGTCGGGCGGCCTCGCAGGGTATGTCCTCGTCGCACCCCTTCAATTTCTCAGCGGGGTGCGTCACGGATTTGCGCATGCGATTTCGGAGACATTGCCCAACCTCACGGCTCAGCAGCTCAAGGTCAACGAGGGCTTCGGACGTATCGTCCGAAATATCTTCGTATTCACGAGCGTCAGCATTGCGTGGCTCATGTGCTGGTTCGCAATGATCTATCTGTGCAATATTTGTCTCTTGTCCAGCACAGGACGCTATTTCGACATCTATTTATGCCTAATACTTGTCGTGGCCTTGGGTAGCGGCGGCGCCATTTCTGCTTTGTGTCTTGACTGGGGTATCTCTATCCTTAGCGGGCATGAGGAATCGGCTCTTGTGGAACTTTTCGATCGCATTCGTTACCGAAAGTCTCTTGAGGCCGGAAACGATACGCGCAGTCTCGTTACGTTCGTAATGATCCTTACCGGTCTCAGCCCGATCGGTCTTGCTGTTGCCTGTGTGAGCATAGTGGTACGCCTGAGTATCATCCTCACGGTTCTGACAGCTAAGGGCATCGTGAAGTCGTTCATCTTCCTTCATAGCGAGGCGCGAGTGCAAACCGCAGCCTACGCGGTCCTTGGCACGACGGCGATGTGGTATATCCACGCGAGCGTGTCGGTGATCATCGCGGGTGCGGCCGTCGGAGCGGCGCTCGGCGCGGTCGGCTATCGATTCGTTTCGTCGCGCTTCATCTCGTCGGTCCAAGCTGCGACCTAAAGCGGCAGATCTTCTCAAGACGTCCCTCGCGGGGCGTCTTTTCTATTTTATGAAATTCAGCCTTCTCGCCGATACGTCTTTCGCTGTCCGCGCGCTCTCGTATGTATAGTTATCCACCCCTGTCGCGCCTTTCTCTGTCCAGACGCCTTTGAGGAGGTCGTCGCCATCGCCCCCGCCGCGGAAGAGGATCTCGCCTTCGCGGACGCCGTGGCCGTATGCGCCGTCCGAGGGCCATGCATATGAGTGAGCATATGCAATGCGGGTCTGGCGCTCATCGCCCGCGACCGTCGCCGAGCCTATGCGTTCGATGCCTGTGATGACGACCATGTGGTTATACAAGCCGTCCTTGCCCGTGCCGAGAAAGACGACGATATCGCCCGGACGCGCTTCGGAGGCGTTGATCGTCTTGCTATTGCGGTCGTTCGCGAACGTGGCGACGCCCATATTCTCGGCCGGGCGGAGTCGAGCGAGGAGCGATCTCACGAAGCCTGTCCGATTCGATTTCACGAACGCAGGAAGACCCTTGCCTGTCTTTTCCCGGGCGAGGGCGTCGAGGACGTGATAGGCGAAACCGGAGCAATCGACGCCAAGGTCTTGCTTGACAAGGAATTCTTTGAGCTTGTCGGCGGGCAGGGCATCGATGGTGAGGCGCATGTGGAGCGCATTTATCTCTGCTTCTTCGGCGATCTCGTGCGGCGCGCCTTTGCCTTTGAGGACGCGTAATTGGCTCCGTACGCCGCGGCGGCGATTGTTGAAATAGGGGCACGAAGGCTTTGCGCCGAGGGGAAGGGCGAGGTAGCTGTCTATCATGGCGCGCGCCGCGCCGTCGAGTCTCATCGTGCCGCTTGCGTCTTTTTCTTTGTTCTCTATCGGATGCATGATCGTATGAATTTTCCGAGGGCGTTCAGTTTCCCGTGGTCCTCCATTATACCCTCGGTCGATTGGATGCGGAAAAGCTCCTTGTTATGTCCGTCGTTCTCGTATTCCATGACGGCGAGCCCTTTGGCCGCGAGCGCCGCCGCATCGACGGTATGGCCGATAACGGTCGACCGCTTTACGATCTGGGCGCCGGATATTTTTGCCAAGGGCTCAGTCGTTACGATTCGGCCTGCCAGAGCGGCGATGTGCGCTTCGAATATCGAAGGGGCGCTTCCTGAGACCGTCTTTTGCTGCTGGGACTCGAACGTGGTCGACGCCGGCTGGCGGGCGTTTATCTCCAAGAGATAGGTTTTCTTTGCTTTTTCATCATAGACGACGTCTATGCCGAAGAGCCCTTTCCAGCCGGCCTTTTTGAGACGCGCGCCGACAGCCTGAGCGATGGTCACGGTATCTATGCGAAGGCTCTCATATTCCGGTCTCTGGGGCAGAGCCCAATCATTGCCGATGGTGGCGAAAGGCAGGTCGGTGAAAGGCGCGATGCCGGTTATCTGGTAGCTTGGATTTCCTACGATGACGCTCGCGCCCTCTCCGTGAGGCGCCGCTGCCACGACAGCGTTTACCGTGAAGACCGGCCCTTCTATGAAATCGGTCACGCGGCATTCGCGGTAGGGGAATCTCGTCTGGAGCTCTGCGAGCGCTTCGGCCGAGTCGATGACATGCGTTCCATGACCGGTATGGGCGTGGTTGAACTGAAGGACGAATTTTGGGCCGGAAAACTTCACGTCTTTGACGACGGCGAGGGCATGCGGCGGGAGATACTTGGCATCGTCATCGAGCCATGCGACTTGGGAGATCTTCTCCTCGACGGTCTTTGAAAGCAGAGCGGATGGATTGAGGAGATTCCAGTTCCGGTCCGCCGCGAGCCTCTCTATGCGCAGCGTATTTTGGAAGACGAGGAGATCGGCCTGGGTATCGGCGATCATCTTCTCGACCTCGGCGAGGCAGAGCAAGTCATAGGTGTCGAGCTGCGTTCCCCTGGCGACGAGGAAAACGTGTTTCGGGTATCTTTCTTTTACTGCGCGTCCGTACGCCGTATCGTTCGATACGACGAAGTATGAGCCGTTCTCATGATCGCCCGGTTCCATGCCTAGGGCGCGCTCTATGTCGCGGGCGACATAGACGATATTTTTAGCCAATGTTGAAGCCATGGCATCATACTATCCCATGAGGGGGAATTGACAAGACAGCTACTGTGGCTATAATAGCTACTATGGCTACAAATGTATTCACTGCAAAAGAAGCAAAGAATAACTTCGGCAGGCTCCTCGATGAGGCTCGCCGTATGCCCGTAACGATACAAAAAAACGGTAGAGAGGTCGCCGTCCTCCTTTCGCTCGAAGATTATAATGAATATACGAACCCGAAATTCTGGGCCGAACTCGAGAAATCGCGACGTTCCGGACGTATATCGGGTAGCAAACTCGAAAAACGCCTCGGTCTCTAGACAACTTACTCGATAGCGCCTGATTGCCCGTGAAGTATGATTTCACCTCATATGCTTTTCGAGAGCTCGAAAAGCTTCCAAAGGACGTACAGCGACGGATTATAGAAAAGTTGCGATTTTATCTTGCTCAGAAGAATCCGATCGACTTCGCAGAGAAGATCGAGGGGGGGGCGCTGGCAAAGTCTACCGCTTCCGGGTCGGCGACTATCGTCTTATATTCGACTGGCTTGGCGAGAAGATCCTCGTCCTCAAGATACGAGACAGACGGGATGCATATAAGTAAATTCAGTCTCCGTACCTCGTTTTTTAAGACATCCCGAGTACGCGTGCCTTTTTCTTTGATTTGTTCTAATCTCTACGTATGTCCACTCTCTATATAGTCGCGACTCCGATAGGCAACCTCGAAGATATGACTATGCGCGCCGTCCGTATCCTCAAGGAGGTCGCGATCGTCTTTTGCGAGGACACGCGCACGTCGCGGGTGCTTTTCTCCAAATACGATATTCGGACGCCTTCGGAGAGCTTCCACGCCCAGAGCTCCGAAGCCAAGACCGATCACATCATCGACCTTCTGGCGCAGGGCAGGGATCTGGCCCTCGTGACCGATGCGGGAACGCCGGGCATCTCTGATCCCGGCATGCTCCTCGTGTCCGAAGTCCGCGCGCGCTCGCCACAGACCAACGTCGTCGCCGTGCCGGGCGCGTCGGCTCTGACGGCGGCGATCTCTATCGCCGGCAAGCCTTTGCACGAATTCGTCTTCCTCGGGTTCTTGCCTCACAAGAAAGGCCGCCAGACGCTTTTCGAAGAGATGAAGACGGGGGAACGGCCGTACGTTTTCTACGAATCTCCTCATCGCATCGAGAAAACGCTCGAATCGCTCAAGGGAATACCGAAGACGGTGACGATCCTCCGCGAGATCACCAAAATGCACGAATCCTACGTCTCCGGCACGGCCGAAGAGGTCCTCATGTCGTTCAAGAACAATCCCGGCACCCTCCGCGGCGAATTCGTGGTGATCGTAAGCTAAAATCTGAAGAAGATGTCAGGGAGGACATTGCGAGCGCGACGGCGCGAGCACTAGGAATTTTCCAGCAGGAAAATATCCGTGTCCGACATGGCATCTTCTTCAGATTTTAGCTATACTCATCACCATGAAATATCGCACGATTTTGATCGTCCTCGGCGCTCTCGTCGTCATCATGCCCGTTCTCAGATTTCCCTCGTCGTGGCATGACCCTCTCTATGTGATCCTCGGTCTTTTGATCATCGGCGCGGCATATGCGGCAGGGAAGAAAGCCGGTCCAAAGGTAGAAGCTTAATCGTGATCTTGCGTGGCTGCGAAAAGGAGCAAACAAACGGTGAAAAACTATAGGATAGGCGTCGGCCTATTCCTCCTTTTTTTATTCTCCGCTCTCTTTATCTATGTGGGCGCGCCGTCTTTCGGCGACATAACGTATGAGAACGCCTCATCGACGCCCGCTGCGTCGGCCACGACGACGCCTTCTGGTCCGCCCGTTCGCATAGCTACTCACGTTCCGACGCCCGCCTCGGTCAAGGGCATCTATATGACATCGTGCGTCGCTTCGACGCCGACCTTGCGCGAAAAGCTCGTCAAGCTCATCGACGATACCGAGCTCAACGCCGTGACGATAGACATAAAGACCTTCGACGGCTATCTCTCGTTCATGCCGAAAGCCGCTGATCTGAAATACGCGACCAAGGGCGGCTGCTTCGTCAAAGACATGCAAGACTTCGTCGACGAGCTCCACGCTCATAGCATTTACGTCATCGGCCGCGTGGCGTCTTTCCAAGACCAGCTCGCGGTCAAGCTCCATCCCGACCTCGCGGTCAAAGAGAAGACCTCTACCTCGACTATCTGGCGCGACTTCAAAGGCATCGCCTGGATCGACGCGTCATCGACCTCTCATTGGCAGTACCTCATCGACATCGCCAAGGAAGCCCACGACATCGGCTTCGACGAGATCAATTTCGATTACATCCGCTTCCCGGCAGACGGCGACATGACCAATATCTGGTATCCGCTCTCCGAGGGCAAGAACAAAAGCCAGATCATGCGTTCGTTCTACGAGTACGTCCACCAAAATCTCGCGCCTCTCGGCATTACGACTTCGGCCGATATCTTTGGTATGACGACGACTAATAATGACGACCTCGGCATCGGCCAGATCCTCGAATACGCCCTGCCGAACTTCGATTACGTAGCGCCGATGACCTATCCGTCGCATTATCCGACGGGCTTCTTCGGGCTCGGCGATCCGAACAAAAACGTCTACTCGGTGGTGAAGATATCGCTCGACCATGCCGTAAAGCGCGCCGAGGCGACGACGACCGTCGAGATGATCCCCGACGAGCGCATCGGAACCTCGACGCCCGCTCTCTATGCAAAGCCTGCCTGGAGCATCGGCAAGATACGACCGTGGCTTCAGGACAACAACTATCCGGTGCCCTATACGCCCGATATGGTCAAAGCGCAGATCCAAGCGGCGTACGATGCGGGGGTGGGGAGCTGGTCTCTCTGGAATGCCGGAAACACGTATACGAAGTCAGCTCTGGCGACATCGACTAAGTCCTAGGAAGGTTTTTGACACCCCTGAGAGGCGGTGGTAGGGTACATGGCAGACTCCTCCACAAAAACCTGTTCATAATACCTCCCATGACTACCCTCCGTTACCTCGGGTCCCTGTCTCTCAAATTCCTGAGGCTCTTCAAGTGGTATCACATCGGTCTCTTTGCCGTCTGCGTGGCACTGATGATCGCGCTTTCCACGCTGTGGGCGCCGCTCGGCTATATGTTCGACGCCTTGTTTACCTCTTTGATCTGTTTCTATTTTCGCTGGGTGTCGATGAAGTGCTTGAGCCAGCGGTGCCGCGGCAAGCGCTTCGTAGCCATCGAAGGCGACGCGTTCGTCCCCGATCGCTGTCCCTTCTGCGCCAAGACCGTCCTATCTGATTCAAGGCTTTCCGTGGCGCGTTCCGTGGCGGAAGATGTGAGGCAGCTTGTAGCCTGGCGCGATGGCTTTACCCGGCCTCCCCGGTTCTATTATCCGCCGAGCCAGCGCTCCACTCGAGATTGACCGAGCGATTCTCAGGCCGTCCTCATGGGCGGCTTTTTTTATCCGCGCTCTGGACAAAGTAGGCACGAGGAGTATCCTTCTAGGGTCTCGATGTTAGCGGCAGGAAGCGATCCTGCGCCAGCGTCGAGAACTCTTTCAAAAGTCGATCGCTTTTGAAAGAGAAATCAGCACGTTCGTCAAATAAAGACAGAAATGCAAGACCAACACTCGACGGAGGGAAACGCCGCATCGCAGCCCGAAACTCCAGCCCCGCAAGAGCCAGAGCAACCAGCCAAGCCGATGCCGGGCTGGATGACCCTCGGTTTCTGGCAGGGCAAAGGGAACGTCGCAGCCCATGCCATCGAAGACGATCAGCGTCTCGCGATGGAGGATAGCGTCGGCTCGCCCGAGTAGCCGTCTGTGAGTGTCACGCGCGGCCGCCGATTTCTTCGGCGGCCGCTTTTTGTACTCTCTAATCAGCGTCCGGAGCACCCTCGCTTCCTTTATATGCCTAAAAATGGCACAATATGCCTAAATGACGAGCGACGATAAAGTCACATATTTCGGCGAGACCGATTCGCGCAACAAGCGCATCAAATTCGGCATAAAAGCCAAGGATCGCACCCGCCACTTCTACGTGATAGGCAAGACGGGCATGGGTAAATCGACCGTGCTCGAGAATATGGCCGTCCAGGACATCCAATCGGGCGAAGGCATCTGCTTTATCGACCCGCACGGAAAGTCCGCCGACCTCCTCCTCGAATACATCCCCGAAAGCCGCATTAAAGACGTGGTCTATTTCGCGCCGTTCGACGTCGAGCACCCGATCGCCTTCAACGTCATGGAAGACGTCGGCTATGACAAGCGCCACCTCGTCGTCTCGGGCCTCATGTCGACCTTCAAAAAGATCTGGGTCGACGCTTGGAGCGCCCGCATGGAATACATCCTCTCGAATACGCTCCTCGCCCTTCTTGAATATCCCGGCGCGACCTTGCTCGGCGTCAACAAGATGTATTCGGACAAGATCTACCGCAAGAAAGTCGTCGATAATATCAAAGACCCATCGGTCAGGTCATTCTGGGTAGACGAATTCGCGAAATATACCGAAAAGTTCGCCGCGGAGGCGACGCCCGCCATCCAGAACAAGATCGGTCAGTTCACCAACAACCCGCTCATCCGAAACATCATCGGCCAGGCGACGTCTTCGTTCGATATCAGGAAGATGATGGATGAGCGCAAGATCATGATCGTCAACCTGTCGAAGGGCAGGGTAGGCGAGTCGAACGCTAACCTCTTGGGCGCCATGCTCATCACCAAGATATATCTCGCCGCTATGTCCCGCGCCGACGTGTCCGAGACGGTCTTGAAATCTTTGCCGCAGTTCTATCTCTATGTCGACGAGTTCCAGTCGTTCGCCAACGAGTCCTTCGCCGACATCCTTTCCGAAGCTCGAAAATACAAGTTAAATTTGACGATCGCCCATCAATACATCGAGCAGATGTCCGAAGAGGTGCGCGCGGCCGTCTTCGGTAACGTCGGCAGCATGGTCGTGTTCCGCGTCGGCGCCTATGACGCCGAAGTCCTCGAAAAGGAATTCGCGCCGCAATTCACCGCCGAAGACATCGTCAACCTCGGCCAGTTCCAGTTCTATCTCCGTCTGATGATCGACAGCGTCGGTTCCCAGCCGTTCTCGGCGCGCGGCTTGCCGCCGATCGCTCCGCCCGCCGTTTCGTTCAAAGACCAGGCGGTGGAGAGCTCGCGCGCCCAGTTCGGCCAGGTCCGGGCTATCGTCGAGGAGGACGTAAGGCTCCAAACTATCGGCGCCGTCGAGGACAAGCCCGTTCTGTCTCCGGGCGGCCCAAGGAATGATAGATATGATGACCGACATGCGCCCAGCGAAAGACATATGTCTGCTGCGCCTTCGAGTTTTCCGCGAAACGACAGGCGCGACGACCGAAAGCCGCCGCAGTCGGACCGTCCGAGGGATACTGATCGACCGCGTGATTTCGATCGTCCGCGCGATGCAGATCGCCCTCGCTCGCCCGATCGTCCGCGGCAAGAGCCTGATCGCTCTCCTGCGAGGCGCGACGATGCTCCGAGAAACGCAGTCGCAGCTGTTCCTGTGCCTGTACCTGCTGCTCCTGTTGCGCCTAGCCCGTCTGTCGCCGTAGCGCCGGCTTCTGTCCGTCCGACTGTAGCTCCTGCGGCATCGGCGCCTTCGCCATCGTCCGCGCCGGTTCAGCCCGCTCAAGGCGGCTCAGGACAATTTCCGCCGCGCCGTCAGGATCGGCCGGAAACTTTCGCGCGTCCTGCGTCCCGGCCTGCGCCGCCGCCTGATACCGATGACGGATTCCAAGGACTCGCCGCATTGAAGACCCTCGTTCCTCCGCGCCCCGACCGACAGTCTTCGCAGGATAGGCGCAGCGGCGATCCGCAGAGCATGCCTCGTCGCGACGACCGAAAGGGCGTCACGCCGGAAAGCAGGAACGACCTCAAACAGGCTTTGGCTGCGCTCGTAAAACCGCAGCAGCCTCAACCAAAGCCTCAGCCGGTCCAAGCCTCGCAGGGAGCAGCGCCGCGTCCTGAGCCGAAGATCGAACCGAAAAGAGAGATCCCGCCGGTACCGAAGCCGGCGCCTCGAACCGAGCCGCAGACTCCTCAGCCAATCCAGCCTCCGAAGATCGAGCCGAAGGCGACCGTCAAAGAGATAAAGGAAGTGCCCGAGGACGTCCTTAACAAGCTTCTCGATGTGTAACTCGCAGTCTCTCGAGTGCATTATAACCACGCACGAAACTAACACAGGCTTCTATGGCAGCTAAGCGCGTCCTTATATTCTCTCTCGTCTACTACCCGCGATTCATCGGCGGTGCTGAGATCGCGGTCAAAGAGATCACCGACCGTATCGATCCCGGGGACATCGAGTTCCACATGGTGACGCTGCGCGCTTACGCCGATCTGCCGAAGGAGGAAAAGATCGGCAACGTGACCGTCCATCGGATCGCCTACAATAAATATCTTTTTCTCGTCCTCGCTCCGTTCAAGGCGGCAAGCCTCCATCGCACGCTCCATTTTGATTTTACATGGAGCGTCATGGCGTATGTCGCAGGCTTTCCGGGACTTTTCTTTAAGCTTTTCCATATGGACGTGCCGTTCGTCCTCACGCTCCAGGAAGGCGACCCGATCGACTATATCGCGCGCAAGACAAGGTTTGTCTCCAAGATATTTCGCATGATATTCACGCATGCCGACCGCATCCAGGCGATCTCGCGCTATCTCGCCGATTTTGGCGCGAGCGTCGCCGCAGCCGGCAAGAAGCCGCTTCGGAGCGAACCCTTGGTCATACCGAACGGCGTCGACGTCGAGAAGTTCTCGCGCTTCGTGCCACAGGCCGAGATCGAGGCGATACAGGCCGAGATCGGGAAGAAGCCGGGTGATGTCTTCCTCGTGACCGCGTCGCGCCTCGTCGAGAAGAATGGAGTAGGGGACATCATAGCCTCTCTCGCATTCTTGCCGTCGCATGCGAAGCTTCTCATCCTCGGGTCGGGCGATCTCGAGAGCGCGCTGCGAGCGCGAGCGCGCGAGCTCAAGCTCGAGGAGCGCGTCTTTTGGAAAGGCTTCGTGCCGCATGAGGCTTTGCCCGCCTATCTTCAAGCATGCGACATATTCATACGACCGTCATTGTCCGAGGGCTTCGGCAACTCCTTTATAGAGGCCATGGCTGCCGGCCTGCCGGTCATCGCCACGCCTGTCGGCGGTATCGTCGACTTTCTCCGCAATAAAGAGACCGGTCTCTTTTGCGACGTGTCGTCGCCTGAGGATATAGCCCGTAAAGTCCTTATATATATGCAGGACGCGAGCCTGCGCGCCGAGATCGTCGACAATGCCAAGCATATGGTCGTCGACCGCTATGATTGGAAGACGATAGCGAAGGATATGCAGGAGAAAGTTTTTGAACCTGCTATGATTAAGCCATGAAAGTCCTCGTAGCCACGGGCATATTCCCGCCCCAGATCGGGGGGCCGGCGACGTATTCGAAGCTCGTCTACGACGAATTGCCGAAGCGCGGCATCGAAGTCGAGATCGCGAGCTTCGGCGACTATATAGACAAGCCGAAGATCGTCCGCCATTTCCTCTATTTCCTCGAGCTCATGAGGAAGGCGCCGAGCGCCGATATCCTCTATGCTCTCGATCCTATGTCGGTCGGCGTGCCGGCATTGTTCGCTTCGCAGATCCGCGGCAAGCCTCTGTGGCTCCGCGTTGCGGGAGACTATGCCTGGGAGCAGGGGACCCAGAGATTCGGCGTTACGGACACGCTCGACGACTTCGCTAAGAACCATAAAAAGCATCGCTGGCAGGTCAGGCTCATGAAGCGCATCGAGACCTACGTAGCGGAAGGAGCGGCGCATATCATCACGCCGTCGAAATACCTCAAATCGATCCTGGTCGACTGGGGCATCGACTCGCGCAAAGTAGCGGTCATCTATAACGGCTTCCATATGAAGCCGGTCCACGAGACGCCCTCGGCTCTCCGCAAGCATCTCAAGTGGACAGGGAAGGTGATAATCACCGTCGGGAGGCTCGTGCCGTGGAAGGGTATCTGCGAGCTCATAGAGGCGATGCGGCCCGTCGCCGTCGCGTGCCCGGAGGCGACGCTGGTCGTGGTCGGCGACGGGCCGCAGGAAGCCGAGCTCAAAGCTATGGCCGACGACAGGGTCGTCTTTGCCGGGCGCCTCGACCAGAAGACTCTCTTTGAATATGTGAAGGCCGCGGACCTTTTCGTCCTCAATACCGCCTACGAGGGATTCTCCCATCAGATCATTGAAACTATGGCCCTCGGTACGCCGGTTATAACCACCGCAGTGGGCGGAAACGTCGAGATAATACGAAACGGCGAGAACGGTATTTTGGTGCCTCTTGGGGCCACACAGAGCCTTGTAGAGGCGATTATAGGCCTTTTAGGAGATCCAGAGAGAGCTGAAAACCTCGCAAAAGCTGCTAAAAAGGATGTCGGCCATTTTACCGACGACATCATGCTCGACCGCCTCGCGACGGAGTTCGCGAGCCACGCCGCGGGCAAAACGAAATGACAAACGTACTCATGATATCGACCGACGCCAAGATCCTCGAAGAGGGTTCGCCGGTCCGCGCGCGCATGGCTGAATACGGAGCGCTCTTTGGCGAGCTCCATATCGTCGTCTTCGCGAAGCGCTCGGAGGCGCCGTCGATACAGGAGGGGAGAAGCGCGATCTCGAAGAATACGTTCGCCTACCCGACCGCTTCGGTCTCGAAGCTCTGGTATGTGAGAGACGCGACCAGGATCGGCGCTTCGATCGTCTCGAGCGCGCGCCTCGCCGCGGCGGATTCGGTCATCACGACGCAGGATCCGTTCGAGACGGGGCTCGTCGGCGCACGACTGTCGAAAAAGACCGGCGTGCCTCTCCACGTCCAGATCCACACTGATTTTCACAGTCCCTACTTCAAAGACAGCATCCTCAATCGCATTCGCACGGTCATCGCAGACAAAGTATTCCCGCGCGCGAGCGCCATTCGCGCGGTCTCCGAACGGATCTGCGCGTCTTTGCCGGCGGATGCGAGGCAGAAAGCCTCGGTCTTGCCGATATTCGCCGATATCGCATCGATCCGTGGCGCTGCCATCGATCCGACAGCAGACCTTCGCAAGAGATATCCGCAGTTCGGTAAGATCGTCCTCATGGCGTCGCGTCTGACGAAGGAAAAAGATTTTAGCACGGCCCTCGAAGCGTTCGCGCTCGCTCTGAAATCGGCGCAAGTCTCCGGCGCCCGCGGCTTGAGCCTCCCGGCTGGTCTCGTCATCGTCGGCGCAGGCCCCGAAGAGGGAAGCATCCGTTCGAGGATATCGTCGCTCGGCCTCGATGATCGCGTCGTCATCGAACCGTGGGCTGACCGCGCGACGATCGTCTCGTACATGAAAACCTGCGACGTCTTCCTCTCGGCATCGCGTTATGAGGGCTATGGACTCTCTATGCTCGAAGCGCATGCCGCGGGCGCGACGGTAGTCGCTACGGATGCAGGCATTGCCTCCGAGCTTGCGGGCTCTGTTGCGGCGCCGGGCGATGCGGATGCGCTTGCTGCGAATCTCTCTGCCGCCATTTCCGGTAGGCTCAAGAACAAGCCATCGATCTATCCCTATCCTTCGAAAGAGGCCTATCTCGAAGCCTTTAAAAAAGACATAGATCGGGCTTTGGGACAGCCTTTGCTATAATCGTCCTATGAAGCTTCTCCTTTTTACCCAGGCGCTCGATACGAATGATCCCGTCCTGAGCGCCTATCATCGGCTCGTCGCAGCCATCGCGGGCGGTTTCGACCATGTCACGGCGGTGTGTCTCAAAAAAGGCGCATGCGATCTTCCGAAGAACGTGACCGCCCTCTCTCTCGGCAAAGAAGAGGGGGGCGACAGGTTCGTCGCGCGGCTCCGCTACGTCTGGCGCTTCTATACGTATATATTCTCGACCGCGGGAGACTACGACGCGGTCTTCGTCCACATGAATCAGGAATATGTCATTCTCGGCGGCATATTCTGGAAGCTTATGGGCAAACGCGTCTACATGTGGCGCAACCACCATGCGGGGACGCATATCACCGATCTTGCCGCCGCCTTCTGCACGAACGTCTTCTGCACGTCGAAGCTCTCGTACACCGCGAAATACAGAAAGACCATTCTCATGCCCGTCGGCGTCGACGCGACTATGTTTCGGCCCGTGCAGGGCGTCGTCCGCGCGCCGCGATCGATCATTTTCCTCGCGCGCATGGCCCCGGTTAAAAAGCCCGACGTCCTCGTCGAAGCTCTCGGTATCTTGAAAGATGAAGGCGGCGCATTCACCGCTTCGTTTTACGGCGATCCTCTGCCGAAAGACGCGGCGTATTATGCATCGCTCAAAGAAAAGGCCGCAGGCATCGCGAAATTCTATCCGGGCATGCCGAACGACCAGACTCCGAAGGCATACAGCGCGCATGACATCTGCGTCAATCTCTCTTCGTCGGGCATGTATGACAAGACCATATTCGAAGCCATGATGTGCGAAGCTCTCTCGGTCTCTTCTAACGCCAATCTCGAAGGCGTCCTCGATGAGAGGCTTTTGTTCAAGGAAGGCGACGCGGTGGACCTCGCCCGCGCTCTCTCGGTTCTCTTGGCTCTTTCGCCGGCGGAAAAAGACGCTCTCAGGGCCGCATCTCGCCGCTATGCCGAAGAGAACCATAGCCTCGCGTCGCTTTCGAAGAAGCTCTCTGATATCATTTCTGCATCATAATCTTCCCTATGCGCACGCTCTCTATCATCATCCCGTGCTACAACGAGAGAGCGACCGTCCGAGCGCTCGTCGAACGGGTGTTGGCCCTATCTCCGCAGGAATGGAAGATACAGGTCGTCGCCGTCGATGACGCGTCGACCGACGGCACGGCCGATATCCTCGCGAGCTTCGGCGATCGGATCGCCCTCTTCCGCCATCAGACGAATCAGGGCAAGGGAAGCGCGGTGGCGACGGGCATCCGGCATGCCTCGGGCGATTTTATCCTCATCCAAGATGCCGATCTCGAGTACGCGCCCGAAGAGATACCAGCCCTCCTCGCTGAAGCGAAAAGCGAAGATTCCGTCGTCTTCGGGTCGCGGAATCTCCACGCGACGAAAAGAGAGGGATTCATCATCCCGCGCCTCGGCGTCTGGCTCATCACCGCGCTCATCAATTCGTTCTATGGTTCGCGGCTCACCGATG
Organism: uncultured Candidatus Saccharibacteria bacterium; assembly: GCA_964596505.1. GTDB lineage: Bacteria > Patescibacteriota > Minisyncoccia > Phycocordibacterales > UBA6065 > UBA6065. The sequence continues at coordinate 14,142 of CAZQUF010000002.1, forward strand.
TCTGGACGTGCTACAAGCTTTTTCCGGCGAGGCTGAAGCAATCCTTTTCGGCGGGTAGGTTCGAGTCCGAGATCGCCTTTACTATCGCCGTTCTCGAGCAGGGTTACCGCATCGTCGAAGTGCCGATATCCCATACGCCGCGCGACAGGGCGCATGGCAAAAAGATCCGCTATCGCGACGGCCTTATCGCTCTCGGTCTCATTCTGCGGAGCAAATTCGGCCGGGTATCGCGCTTCGTCATCGCCGGATCTCTCGGCACGCTCGCCAATATCATCATTCTCTATGTATTTTCGAGCGTCTTCGGCCTTTGGTATATCGCTGCGGGCGTACTGTCGTTCGTTCTTTCGTCGGGCATGAGCTTCGTCCTCCAAAAGACCTGGACGTTCAAAGACAGGTCGGTCGAGCGCGTCCATGCCAAGGCGATCAAATATTTCGCCGTGGCTGCGGTGAATCTCTGCATCAATACGCTGCTTCTCTATGTCTTCGTAGACTACTGCCATATCTATTATCTCGTCTCGCAGATAATAGCGAGCGGACTTATCGCTTTCGAGAGCTATTGCGTCTATCGGGCATTCATATTCGAGAGCCAAAGCGCGTTCAAGAGGCGCGGCTTCGGCGCGCAAGGCGCCTTTTTCGGCATCGCCTTCGCCGTCGTTTCGCTCGCCTTGGCATGCTCTTCGGTAGGCTTTCTCAAGCCGCAGGTCGTCGCGGACAGTCCCTCGTATATCCAGTCGATAGGCGTCCTCGACGGAGCCCATCCTCCGACGGATTTCATACCGAATCGGATCCTCACGAGCTTCGGCGCTCTCAAGCTGGTCGATGGGCTCTCTCGCGCGACGGGGGACATCCCGCACGCGTGGCTCTTGCTCAACGTCTGCCTCTATATCGCTTTCGGCGGCGCGCTCTATATGCTTTTACGGCGGATATTCGCGAGCGATAGAGTCGCGTTCCTCGGCGGGTTATTCTGCATCGGAAGCTACGGCGCGGTGGTCTTCGGGCTCAATTACATGATGGATGTCGGCGGCTGGATGTTCTACGCCTTGTCGCTCTGGTTCCTCTATTCATACAGTCAGTCGCGCAAGACTCGAGATCTGATCCTCTCCGCGCTCATGGTCGGCATCGGAGGGTTGTTCAAAGAGTATGCGTTTCTCGGCGCCGTCGCGCTCGGGGCATTCGTCGTCCTCGATTCATGGCCGAGCGTTCGAGCTATCGCGAAGCGCGCGCTTATGACGGCGCCTGTCGCTCTCGCGCCTGTGGCTCTGGTCTATGTCTTCGTCTACGCGCGATTCGGCTATACATACGCTGATTGGTTCGCCTTCAATCATTCATATTACGTCTACGCATCGCGCGCTATCGAATATATCAAAGCTTCCGGATCGCTCGTGAATTTCCTCGCGTTCGCGTTCTTGGCGGGCGCCTACGCTCTTGTCCGAGAGTGGAAGGGGATAGATATCCGTCTCAAGCGCTTTTTCGGAGCGTGGGCGATATCGATAGTGCCGATACTTTTCTGGCCGGCGATCACCCAGCGCATACTTTTCATCACCGTGCCGTTCATTTCCGCGATCGCCTGCTTCGCTTTCAAGAGATACGAAAAGCGCTGGTATATCTTTGCGGCGCTGCTCGTCCTCTATGTTCTCGCAGCATTTTTCATGGATTCGTATATACTCAAAGCCGTCAGTCTGCCTTTTTAGATTCGTCGCATGAAAGCTTTATACCTCTTTAACGGCCGGCCGCGTGTGAATACCATAGAAGAAGCGCGTTCAGGCGTCTCGCATGACGGCTCGCTCTACGGCATGCTTCGCCTGCCGAAGCTCGGCATCGAAACCGATTACGCGGAGCTCGAGAAAAGATTCTCGCCGAAGACCGCGACGTGGCTCCGCATCCATGCGCTGAACGTCTATTTTGCCCATGTCCTCTTCGCGCCGACATTTCTCTGGGGCGCCGACGTCGTATTCGCATCGACGGCTTTCGGCAGCCAGCTTCTCTGGACCCTCTGGCCGTGGAAGCGATCGAAGTGGGTCATGTTCGACTTTAGCATCGGCGGATTCCTGCGGACGCAGCCGGGCGTAAAAGGAAAAGTCTTTCGCTGGATGGTCGGTCGGGCCTCGGGCATCGTGACGATAGGAAGGGAAGAGGCGGAAGACCTGCAAAAGCTCTTTCCTCATATCAAAGAGCGCATCCAGTTCATTCCTCTCGGCGTCGATACGGACTTTTTCAAGTCTCAGACCGATAGCTCGATCAAGGGATCGAAAGGCGACAAAGCCCGCGCCTCTCTCATGACGTCCGGTTTCGATCCGGCGCGCGATTACAAGACTCTTATCGCGGCCTGCAAGGGCATAGACGCGCCGGTCGTCGTGACGACGCGCATCGCCCGGGCAAAAAAGCTCTCTCTGCCGACGAATTTCATCATGAAAGAGCTCTCGCCCCGCGATCTGGTGAAGGAATACGATGCAGCGGCGATATTCGTCCTCTGCCTCGATATCCATGACGGGACGAACGACGCGGCGGGCTGCTCGACCCTCGTCGAAACCATGGCCATGGGCAAAGCCATCGTCGCCACGCGCACGCCGACGGTCGAGTCATACATAACCGACGGCGAGACGGGCCTTCTCGTCGAACAGGGAGATGTGGCGGGCCTAAAGCGAGCTATCGAGCGGCTTCTCGGGGATGCGTCGCTCCGACAGAGGCTTGGTACAAATGCTCGCGATTTTGCCGTGAAGAACTGCGGGGCGGATATTTTCGCCGCGAAGCTCGCCGCCTTCTTCGCGGAGATTGTGTGATATCATCTTTTTATGGCATCAGTCTCTACTCTTCGGGCAGCAGAGCATAAGGCTCTTTTGGGCATCAAGCTTTCCGGCGACGTCATCGACCTCGGCGGCGACAAGAACTCTGAATACCAGAAGCTCTTCGCGGGCGATTTCCATCTTACCGTCCTTAATTATGCTCCAGCCGCCAAGCCCGACATCGTCCACGACCTCGAAAAGCCTCTGCCCATGGCGGATGCGTCGTATGACGGCGCGCTTCTCGTGAACGTTCTCGAGCATATCTATCATTCGCGCGAGCTCGTCTCCGAGACGCATCGAATACTCAAGCCGGGAGGCAAAGCCGTCATCGTCGTGCCATTCCTCTTTCCTGTCCATCCGTCGCCTCACGACTACTGGAGATATACCGATGAGACGCTCGATCGCATGCTTACCGAGGCCGGTTTCGTCGATATAGAGGTCAAGCCTCTGGGCTCGGGCGTATTCGCCGCGCGTATGCTCATGATCGAGCGCCTCTTGCCGGCGCCTTTGCGCTTCTTGTGCATGGTTCTTTCGCGCACGGTCGTGCGCGCTCTCGATGCCATCTGGTCGGGTCTCGCTCGCGCGACCGGTCGCAAGTATAGGCCGAGCGATTATGCGGTGGGGTATGCGGTGACGGCGAAAAGAGGGTAGGGTTTCGATATTGACCGAGCCATACAGATGAAAAAATATATTCTGATCGGAGTCGCGGTTCTTCTGGCGCTTGGCGCTGCGTTTGTCTTTCTACACTTTTTTTCAAGAAGCGCGCGTATTCCCATCGGAGCAGGGAATAGCGTCACAGCGACTAATCTGCCTCTCCCTTTCATACACCCCTTCTGTCTCGGCACCGATGACAGATTCGCGAAGCCCGACGGGATGGGCAATGGCTCCGACGTCATAGATATCGCTCAATGCAATGAGAAGGCAAAAGCCTATGCGTTCTCGACATCGACTGACGGAGAGTTTTCGGCCGACTATCCGGATTTGCATTATCCCGATCTACCCGATCCCATTTCCGCCGGGTTCATATCGTATACCGTCATAGGAAGCGACAAAGATAGCTCATATATCGAGGTGGTTGAAAATGGCGGCGGTACAGGCATGTTCAGCAAGCTCTTCAGAGTCACATATGACGGTGCCAATCTCCTCATCGTCGACAGGATCGCTCTCGGCGACAGATGCGTAGGCGGTATGGAGTCTGCATCTTTTGATAAGGGTACGCTCAGATACTCTATGAACCTTAATTCATACGATTTGATCGATCTCTTAGCATCGACGACGCTCGTAGCGTTCAAAGATCTCGATGAAAGCTCGATAGGCTGCACTGGTACGGCCGATTACGCATACAATCCGGCTTCTAAGGAAAGCGTCCTTCAAAGCGTAACGCTCTTTCCTCACAACGACACTGAAGATTACGGCAGTCCCGCGGACGCTCCTCGATATCAGGCATGTTTCGACGATCTCGTCGTCGACTACGTCCATGCCGGCAAAAAAGTTCTCCCTATGCCTGAGGCGCAGGCCTTCGTCAAGGATTTTCAGAAGACGTGCGTCGGAAGCTAGGGTTAGAGAGATTTGTATCCCTTTCCAAACGAATTCCAGGGGAGGCGAAGCTTCGATTCCGGGAATCTGTCGAGGATCCACTGGACATCGTTCATCGGTTTATTATATCGAAGGAAACTATCTCGACTTTCTCGAAGGCGCGACGGATCGTGCTCTTAAGGGTTTCGAACGTATCGATGTTCGTATCGTCGCCCGCGGCGATGCCATTTCCGTAGAGAACGACTTTTACATTCTCATCGACGTCGAAGATAGCCACGTATCCTTTGAGTCTCAAGCTCTCGTAGGAAGCGCCTTTGCATCGGGGTCGGAGCATCGCCCCGCGCAGATGGAGAGCGGGGTTAGACATATTGAACACGGCTGCCACGACTGCGGCGGAAAGCCTGAGCCATATCCCGGAATAGCCTTTGCCCACATCGCTGTGCGTTTTACAGCCTCCTTCGTAAAGCGTGCCGGAATATCCGCCTGCCTGTATGGAGGCTACGATACGAAAGTCGCTCTCGCGCATATCGCAGAAGGGACGCGGATCGCCATATCTTTTGAGCCAGCTCATCTGATCCGCCACGGCGAGATTCAAATGGTCTTGCAAGGTCCATCGCCGCGCTTCGCCGAGCTTGACCGTGTACCCTCCGAGCCATGACTGATATTGAGACTCGGCCGGGCTAAACCGCGAAGAGACTCCGTCTTTGATCGAGCCGACGGTAAAGTAATTCGCGCCATCGGATATCTTGAGCCCGAACTGCTGCCAGGTGCGCGTCATGTCGCACGTCATGAGGCCGTTGATCCAAAGCTCAGGGATCTCTCTAAAGGAGAGCTTGTGTCCGATCCGATGCTCCGTTCGTTCAAGCCTATTGAGAACGGCTAGGCGAGCTATCCATTTCATGACTTTATGAGCAAGACTTGGGTGGCCTCTATCGGCTGGAGCTTTTCCTGTTTGTCCGCCATGAACTCGTCGAATGCCGTCCACACGCCTTCACATTGGCCGTAGTCGTGAGACAGGATCCTCCCGCCGGGCAGCATGCGCGGGTAGAAAAACTCGAGGGCGCTTTTCGTCACGCTATAGAGGTCGACATCGAGATGCACGAACGAGAACTTCAGGTCTTTAACGGCGCTCGCGGTTTGGGGGAATATGCCCCGATGGATATGAACGGCGGGATACTTTTGAAGTCGGGCGCGCACCTCTCTTTCGCTCGCAGTGAACATGCCTTTTTTGAATCGCCCGTCTCGATCGCTTACCTCGTCGGGCAAGCCTTCGAATGTGTCGAAAAGGTGGAAGGGGATTTTCCCCTTTGTCTCGCAGATCGCTTTGGCCGAGGCGCCGCGAAAGACGCCGACTTCGGCGAACGCGCCTCCGTGATCGGCCATGATGCGAGATTGCTCCCAGATATTGAGTAGCTCTCCGGGGCTAAAGAGCACCGGCTTCCTTCCGGTAAAGATGCTCGCGAGAAAAGAGCCTTCTTCCTCTCGGTAGACCTCTCGCACTACATCGAGCGCCCGTTTTTCGAGCGGGTTGCGCTTGTAATATTTGAGCTTACCGAGCTCGACCCGCGACAGAAGACGCTTTATGGACATGCCCCAGCGCGTATTTGCGACTTGATTGTCTATGCCTGCCATATCTCGAGTGTTTTGACGCTTCTCATCATACCATTCCTAGGCCTTGCGGCGCGCTTTTGCAAAGAGTGCCTCCGCGAACGCGGGGATGAACAATCCCGAAAAGAGATAGAAGATATATTCGCCGATCGGAATAGTCAGAAGGAGCCGTCCCGGCCAGCCCGCGAGTCTCCAGTATTCTTGTATCCATCCGGGATGGAGATAGGTGCCGATGAAATATCCGGGCAGGATGATGAGCGTGATGAAGATTCCGGTGACTACGGCGGGCACGATCATCGCAGGGACTCTCGCGAAGACGCATCCGGAGAGGATGACCGCGCATACGGTCATGGCGTAGAAAGAGGGGACATGGGCGAGATAAAAAGCTATGAATGTGAGGAGTATCTCGGCGATCAAGAGAGTCGTTTTGTAGAGCGGCGAAAAGATCGCTTGTCGTTCGATCTTCGCACGGACGCTCTTCGAGATCCAAAAATAGACGCCGAGGGTCGTGCTCGTGATGGCGAAACCGAAGAGCAGGTCCTCGGCATGGAAGAATGTATTCCAGAGGAATGTGGGCGACCACCAGTCGGAGAGATTGAGGTGTTCGATGAATGGGGTAAGGAGAGCGAAAAGCGCGCTCATGATAAGGATCTTCTTTTGGATCGCCTTCTCTTTTCTAAACGAGATAAAGAGAGCGATTCCCCAGAGCAAAAAGTAGAGCGCCGAGAGGAGAAAGATATACGTCGAGAAGAAAGATACGATGCCTTTCATGTCAGATCCTTATGAACACCGAATCCTCATACAGCAGATTCCCGTTTCTCTTATCGAAATGTTGTCCATTGTTGCCATAGTAGGAGAAGCCGAGGCTGACGAGAAGGTCGTGGATGTCGCCGAAGAGCGGCTGGCCTTCATAGAGGGCGAGGAAGGAAGTCTCAACGAGGACAACGGAAGCCTTGGCGAACGTATAGCGGCCGCCCTTGATCACGCGGTCTTCGTAGCCTTGGACGTCGATCTTTATGAGGATGCCGCCTTTGAGCGAGAGCCGCGAGGCCACATCGTCGAGCCTCTGGACCGATATCGTCTCTTTGGTGGAGCCGGCAGCTTTTGGATATATCTCTTTGAGGGCGGCGCTAAAGGGAAGGAGAGACGAGCTCGGGCTGAAGGAGCTTCGATGGATCGTCGCGCTTCCGGCTTTTTCGCCGAGGGCGATATTAAAGGCTTTGAACGAAGCGTCGCCCGCCATTCTTTTCTGGAGGCCGGTGAAGGCGTCTTCGAGGGGCTCGAACGAATAGATCGACGCCGTCGGGATGAGGCTGCGTATATAGGCCGCGAACTGGCCGTCGTTCGCACCGATATCGAGGACCGTCTCTATGCCGAACCGCTTGAGCACGGTCGGGAAATGAGGATGATACGCCGAGATGGTGTAGCCCCTCTTGTTGAGGAAACGTTTTGTCAGACGGACGATCTGCTGCTTACCTATAGGTGCCATCGTGATATTATAACCCAGCGCCACAGACTATGACTAAAGCATTCTTTACCCCCCTCCGCGACCCGAAACGCCAGCTTTTCATATACGAGTCTCTCGTTTCGCCCAAGGGAGGGACGGAGCAATTCCTTTTCAAGCCTACCAAGGGTCTCCGCTATGATTTCGGCATCGCTTCGCGAGCCGAAGACGCTGACGTCGTCATCGAATCCTCGCCGGTCACGCGCGGGACGGCGGCCGACTGGAAACCCTATCCCGTTCCGGCGGGGAAGCCGTATCTCGTCCAAGTCGGAGGCGATCTCTCTCACGACGTCTTTATCGACGCGCCGGAAGTCTCCGTGGTCCTCAAAGTCACCCAGTATCGGAGCCTCAAGCGCCCGAACGAAGTGATCATGCCGCCATTTTGCGAAGATCTCGGCGCCTCGATCGCCCAGGGCGGCAGAGGCTTTTCCCCGCGGCCGAAGCGGTCGGGCCCATGGGGCGCGAAGCCGGTGGTGAGCTTTTGCGGCTGGGCCGGATTTCCCGACCTTAAGATCCTGATCAAATATACGATCAAGAATCTTCTCGTCGATCTCAAAAAAGTCGTCCGCTCCGACTCGTCTCTCGAAGTCTTTAAAAAAGGCATCTATTTCCGGCGCAAAGCCCTGCGCGCGTTCGAGGGCTCTGACCGTGTCGAAACGTCGTTCATCGTTCGCGACTCGTTCTCGGGAAGCGCGAGCACGATCGCGGGCGATCCGGAGCAGGCAAGGAAGGAATATATCGACAATATGGTCGACTCTGATTTTATCCTCGCGCCTAAAGGCGATGCCAATTATTCGGTCAGGTTCTTCGAAGCGCTCTCTCTCGGCCGCGTGCCGATCCTTATCGATACCGACGTCTGCTTGCCTTTGGAAGACGAGCTCGACTATTCGAAGTTCATACTCCGCGTCTCGTATAAAGACATAGCGAAGCTCCCCGAGATCGTCGCCGACTTCTATGCCAAGATATCGCCTGCGGAGTGGCTCGTGATGCAGACGAACGCGCGACGGGCTTTCGAGACGTGCTTGAGATATGACTCGTATTGGAATAGTCTCATAAAGAGCGCCGCAAAAGGCCGCAAACTATAACCATGCGCATCTACTACGCTACGACGAAGACATATCCCGCGAGCACGGCCGACCATATATACATCCGCGAACTGGCGAAAGGCTTTGTGGCGGCAAGCGCCGACTTCAATCTGATCGTCAATCGCGTTGGAGCCGATCTGGCAGATATTCCGACGATACAATTGCACGCGCGCGGGAACAAAACGCTCTCGTTTCTCGTTTGGCTCCTCATATTCCGCCCCGGCTCACGACCCGGCGGGGAGAGCGTCATCATAGCCAACGATTTTAATCTTCTTGCCGTTCTCGTCTGGTGTCGGAAGATATTCCGTTTTAAATATCGCATCGCGGCGGATCTCCATATGCTCTCGGGCACGCGGAAGGACAAGGTCGCCGTAGGAGGGAGCGATATTCTCATCACGACGTCGGATAGGCTTCGAAGCGTCGTTACGGAGCGCTTTCCTGCGGTCGAGGGTCGGATCCATACGGTCCATGGCGGCGTCGACCCCGCGCTTTTCGCCTCGGCAGCGCAGCGGGACAAGGCCGATATCCGCCGCGAGCTCGGTTTGCCGACGGCGGAGACGCTCGTCGGCTATGTCGGCCTTTTCAAGACCATGGGCATGGATAAAGGCATACGGACGATGATCGAGAGCGCGGTCGGTGCGGATGAGACCTTCGTCTTTGTCGGCGGATCGACGACCGAGATCGCTGAATATTCAGGATTCGCTATAGCCGCGGATGTGTATGAAAAGTGTCTTTTCGTCGCTCGCCAAGATTATGCCAAGGTCGCTCTCTACGAAAAAGCCATGGACGTCCTCGTCATCCCATATCCGAACGAGCCGCATTTCACGGATTATGGCTTTCCGATGAAAGTCTACGAATACCTCGCGAGCGGCGTGCCCATCGTCTATTCCGATCTGCCGATCATCGACGAAGTCCTTCAGGGTGTCGGCGAGCCGTTCAAAGCGGGCGATGTCGCATCGCTCAGACGAGCGATAGACTCCGCGCTCTCTTCTGATGCGCATCGCGCGGTCGATGTCGATGATCTTTCATGGAAAGCAAAAGCCGCCAAGATAGCGGATATATGCACGAAAGTAATCGCTCAAAATCAATGACTATCAAATCGTTCGCCAAGAAGATGCTGCCGAAAACCGTCTGGAACTTTCTCCGGCATGGCCGCGGCATCGCGCGCGACCTTTGGGAGAACAAAGGCTCGCGCGTCTGTCGAACGCGCTATTGCGGCTTCGACGTCTGCTACGGGCCGGGCGATCTGCTCATAAAAAAGACGAGGGACGGCAAGATCTTCGAGGAGAAGATGTGCCGCCTGATCGTCGAAGACCTGGGTAAGGCCGCCGATCCGGTATTCCTCGACATCGGGGCTAATATCGGCCTTATCAGCCTCTATGTCGCATCGAAATTGCCTACGGCGCGGATTTTCGCCTTCGAGCCGGGACCGAAGCAGAGCGGCTTCTTCGCTCGGACGATCGCGCTTAACGGCCTCGCGGAGAGGGTGACGCTCGCAGCCGATGCCGTAGGCGAAAAAGAAGAGAAAAAGACTTTTATGACGCACTTTTCTCAGGACGCGTCCGGAGACGGCTTCATCGATACGGGCCGGGCGGGGGAGCCGACCTCTATCGACGTCACGGTGCGGACGCTCGACGCATGGTGGGTCGAAGCCGGCCGCCCGAAAGTAAACGTCGTTAAGATAGACACTGAAGGGTCGGAGCTCCTCGTTCTGCGCGGCGCTACGACGTTTCTTGCTTCCGTGAGACCTGTCGTCTATCTCGAAATCGAGCCGAAGAACCTCAAGGTATACCCATACAAGCGCGACGATATTTTGAAGTGGTTCCAGGCGCATGACTATCGCCTCTCTACGCTCGACGGAGAGCTCTGTACGCCGGAAAACTTTACCGGATTCATAGGTCGGTACGATACCTATATCGCACGGTAGAAAAAATGTGATTTTAATGCACCCAAATGCTATAATCGTCCATCATGATTAAAAAAGAGAGAGCAGGATACTCATAACCGGTTGCGGCGGCATGCTTGGGGAGGCTGTGTACAAGGAATTTTCGGCCAAAAGCACTGTACTGGCTACTGATATAGATTTGAACGAATCGTGGCTCTCTCTTCTCGATGTGAGGAACACGGATGATGTTTCGAAGGTCGTGAGCGACTTTAGGCCTGATTACATCATCCACCTTGCGGCGCTCACCGATATGGAATTTTGCGAGCGAAATATCGAGAACGCATACAAGACAAATACGGAGAGCGTGCTTTTCCTTTCCCGCGAAGCATTAAAAAGAAACATACCCTTTCTCTATATCTCGACGGCGGGCATCTTTGACGGAGAGAAAGACGTCTATGTCGAGGAGGATATTCCGAATCCTCTGAGCGTATACGGAAAGAGCAAATATTTCGGAGAGCTCGTCGCGCGCTCGATTCCCAAGTCGATCGTTATCAGGGCAGGGTGGATGATGGGCGGCGGTCCGAAAAAGGACAAGAAATTCATCAACAAGATCGTCAAACAGCTTAATCAAGGAAGCAAGAAGCTTCATGTCGTCTCGGATAAGCACGGCACGCCTTGCTATACGTACGACCTCGCTCGTTCGATGTTCTATCTTCTTAATGAGGAGAAGTACGGCCTCTATCACGGCACCTGCGACGGTTCAGGATCTCGTCTCGACGTCGCCCGTTTGCTTGTGGAGAATCTTGGTTTGAGCAAGGACGTAGAGATAGTCGAGGTGGATTCGGATTATTACAAAAAAGACTACTTTGCTCCGCGACCGTTCTCCGAAAAACTCGAAAATCGCGCTCTCAAGGCCCTGTCTCCCGGATTGACGAGGGATTGGCGGATCTGTCTCAAGGAGTACGTAGAAAAATACTATCGCGTCGCGTAATTTCTTCTCGCCGCGCATTTCAGAAGCATCTTCATCGTTCGGAGGGCGTCTCTATTCCCCGTCTCGCGGCTGAGAGGGGAGGAGCGGAATCGCTTCCAGACGACGAGTCCGAACTCAGTATTTTGGTTGCATATCATATACCAGCGTCTGCCGATCATTTTTTTGAGAGCCGATGCGTCGTATACGCGCGCCGCATCGTTCGCGTCGAGGATCTTTTCGAACCAGCGCTCCGCTCTGTCGAGGAAGCGAATGATGCCGGTTCCCGCTTCCGGTTTGAAGGCATTGTGCGCGATCCGCTCTTCGTTTGAAGGAAGAAGGCCGAGGCCGGCCAATACTGCCAGGCGTATCTTTTCCGAACCGCTCCGTTGTTCTGTGCCGTAGGTACGACTGACGCTCTCTGGGTACAGGCGATATCGAAAGAGCACTTCAGGAATATTGGCGAGTTTCGTATGGCGCGATAGCTCGACCCATAGAGCATAATCCTCGCAGTGTCTTGCCGCTGGGTCATAGCGGAGATGGAATTCGTCGACAACCGACTTCCTGATGATCACAGAAGGGTGGGTCATCGATGCGCTGAACAAGAGTCCCGCACGAACCTCCTCGGGATCAGTCGGATACCGATTGATGTACTTTTTTCCCGCCTCGATCGTCTCGATCCATGTGCCGAGGACCCCGATGTCGGCATGCGCGTCCATGAATTCTACTTGTCGCCGCAGACGTTCTGGCAGGCTAATGTCGTCGGCATCCATTCGGGCTATGTACGCTCCTCCCGCCGAATCAAGGCCGCGATTAAGAGTGAATACGAGACCCTTATTGCTTCCGTTCTTGAGGATCTTGATCCTCTGGTCTTTGAATCTTTCCGCTATCTGCAGGCTTGCGTCGGTGGAACCGTCATCGAGTATCAGAAATTCGAAATCAGAGAAAGTCTGCCTGAGGATGCTCTCGATCGATTCCTTAAGATACGCACCGGCGTTGTACACCGGCATGATCACGCTTACTTTCGGTTTTGTCATAGCGTTATCCATGAGGGAGGTATGAGGTCGCGCTCGTCTTTGCTCGGGTCAACGAACCATTTGCGGGGCGCGATGACTATCTTATCCGGATTCGGATTGAGCCAGGCACCCCACCAGCTGAAGGAGCTATTGGCGATTATGTTGTGCTTGCAACGGCTCATAAGGAAAAGCTCTTCGCTATCAGAGAACCCTCTGCCCGAGACGGTCTCGGCGGAGGATGGTAGCCGTATATGCGCTTTGACCCAGTCGGGATCATCCGAAAAAACGAATATCCGTATCTTGCCGGGGATGCTCTCGCCGACCTTTGCCAATGCGCGGGAGAAGTAATCGGCCCCGCACTGGACATAGACCTTCGCGTGTTTAGGCGAAAGATAATCGCCCCGTCTGACGTGGAGGGATACCGAGAGGCTCTCGTCGATCGCGCGACGTATGTCGTCGATACGGGGAGCTTTCTCTTTCAGTTCGAAGTCGGAGCGTATAATCTTTGAAATATCCAAAAAGTACTTCTCGCTTTGCCAATAGCCGTCGAGGATGATGTTGTCGCCGGCATGCACGATGTCGGCGTCGAAACCGAAGCTTTTTTCCGATATGCGCCTGCAAAGCTTCTTTTGTCTCGTGCCGGCTATCTCCGCCGCGATAGGGAATCGGTTCAGCGAAAAGCTTCTGCCGGGGTTTGATTCGTATGAATCGATATCGAGGAAAAGCGGCGCGCCGAGCTTGATGCTCAGATTTCTGCCGAGAGCGTATTGGAACATCTGATTGCCGAGGCCACCTTTCAATGAGGCTATGATCATAGATGGTTCGTTCAGTGCCGTTCCCAGAGGCTTTTGAGCACGAAGATAGTATTGATATAGGTGTCGCCGTAGGTCATGTATCCGACGCCGTGCAGGAAGTCCGACATCTCGGGAATCTTCGCGCCCTTTCCGCCTTCGTGATAGCTCATGGTCTCGCAACAGATGACTTTTGGCGAGGACTTCTTCCAGTCGATGGATTTCAATATCCGGAGGTCGAGACCTTCTGTATCTATCGACAGGAGGTCGGGGAAGGAGCCTCCGTTGTGCGTCGCGAGGATATCCGACAGGCCTTTGGTCTCGATCTTTTTGACTTCTTCTATGCGATAGCCGTATTTCGCCTGGTTCTCTTCGGCGTCGTGCTTGCTGAACGTATTGAGAGTCGAGGCGTTCATGACATAGTAGTCGAGCGTGCCCGGAGTGTCGGATATTCCGATATTCAGGTTGATATCGTCCGGGCGCTCTTTTTTGAATGCCGCCATAGCGAGCGGGTTGGGCTCGACGTTAATGCCCCTGCTGCCTTTTCGATAGAGGAGATAGGTGTTGTTCAGCTTTCTCGGCTGAAATGCGCCGATGTCGATATATGAGGGCTTATCTATCTTGAGAGAGGTAAAAATCGCGTCGATCATCAAATCCTCGCCGCATTGCGAATAGCTTCTTTTGTAGTCGCCCCGCAGAGACTTTCTGAGGTTAAACAGCTTTATCTTGATCCGTTTGAGTCCGTTCGGCATATGCTTATTCCTTGATGAACCAGAAGCATCCGCAGCCGTATCTTTGCTTATCGGCGTCTGCCTCGGTGGCGTTCGCTATTGTACCATTCTTGACCGCGTCGTCCGGGATGAGCATGAAATCGTTGATACGGAAGCCATCAAAGAGATTGCGTATTTGTCTGTATGTGTAGACGCGATGGGCGTTGAAATAGACCTTTTGCTCGCCTCCGATAGGGACGACGAAGAGGGGCGAGCCGCCTTTCGCTACTACCCGCTTGAGCTCGTTGATGGCTTTTACGTCGCCTTCGGGGTCAAGGGCATCTCCGTATCTGCCGAGCCCGATATGCTCGACGGTATGCATGCAGGAAATCGATTCCACGCTTCTGTCTTTGAACGGCAACGCGCGCAAGTCGCATCTCTCGGATTTCAAGTTATCCAAGGTCAGGCGCGCCGGGCGGTAATCATAGAAGACCGTCGGGATGAAAGCCGAGAGCATCGTCGAGAAGCTCAGTATGGACGATATATCGATGTGGAGTTTTGGAGCTATCTTTCGCACCGCTCTCGCCGCCCAAGCTGGGTGATAGACGTAGTGCGCGTCGAAAGATGTGACGGGCGTATTGTCGAAGAGTTGGGGAGACCTCTCGCTCCATAGGACATCGGTTTTTCCCTTCGCCGCCGAGAGCTTCTTGAAAGTGCGGAAGTCTCGGACGAACTTTGCCGAGCGGTATGCGCGCTTGGCTGCAGCGCGGACCCAGAGCGGCACCGCTCGTTTGGCGGCTAGGATAAGCCTGATCTCCGCAGGAATGCGCGTTATGAGCGGGCTCCGCGGAAGCTCCGTGGTCGAACTGATGCCGTATCTCCTCAATAATCGCCAAAAGAATTTGACCGACTCGACTCCTCTGATCTGCGAACCGATCTTCTCATAGACATAGAATATCTCAGGGATCTCTATGTTCTTGTTGCCGAAGACCTTCTTCGTCTCTTGGTGGTCGCCGTCCGCCGTGATAGATACGAGGATCTTGTCGGTATACGCGAATTTGCCGTTCCTCTTAAGCACGCGCATATAGAAGTCTATGTCGATGAGCCAGGTGAGATTCTTGTCGAATGTAAGGCCGATATCGCGCTTGAAAATGACGACGCTTGGCGAGCCGATGACGTTTCTAAAGAAGAGCCGCTCGCTTTCGTGCGCGAGGAAGGCCGTATCAGCGGCGGAGGGCTTATTCGTTACTAAAATCTCTCCATTCTTGCCGATGCCGACAGAGGCGCTGAAGCCGAAGTCGGCATCGGGATTTGACTTGATCATCCGCACGTATTCAGAGAGGCTCGTCGTCTCTTTGAGCTCGTCGTCGTGATGCAGTATCTTCACGTATGTGCCGCGGGCGAATGTAACCGTCTCGTTGTGATTCATCGCTTGTCCGAGGCGGGAGGCGTTCTTGCGGTACCTGAGCTTCTCGCCGAAGGAAAACTCTCTGAGGAGATCTTTCACGGAATCATCCGGCGTGTCGTCGGTTATGACGATCTCGTAGTCCTTGAAATCTTGTTTCGCGATCGACGCGAGGGTTCTGCGCAGATACTCTGTTTGCCCGTAAGTCGGTATGCAGATCGAAACGATGGGGTCATGGGATGTTTTCATCTCTCTTTAATTAAAGGGTAGCGCGCGCTTCGCGGCTGTCAGTATCTTACCAAATATTCCGGTCGCTTTTTTGAATTCGGATTCGGGCCGTATCGTCGTGATGCCGATGATGGGCACCGAAAGGAGATCGGCTCTTCCGTCCGTGAATGCGTCGAGCATAGGAAAGAGGTTATAGCGCTCAAGGATGAGGCTCTTCGAGCGCGCGATGCTCGGAACAGCTTTTTCGTAGGCCGAGCCGCGTATGGCGTTCTCTATGATCTCTATCGCTTCGCCCGGCTTCTCAATGTCGATCCGCGCGAATGAATCTGTATCGAAGTAGCTCTCTGCATTGGGACAGCCGTAATAGATCGGGTATGCCTCCGCGAGGAACGCGTCCGCGAGCTTTTCCGTCCAGTAGTCTTCGTAGAGGCTATTCTCGATAGCGATGTGATATTTGTAGGGAGCGACGGCGTCCCACTTATCCTCGTGATATTTGAAGCGTATGCCGTCATATTCGCTGTCCGCTATTCCGAGAGCCGGTCCGAAGACGTCGAGCCTGTCGCCGAAATGCGCCTGCATGCGCCTGACGAATGCCAGTCTCTTTCTATGCCCCTTGGTATAGCTTTTATTCGAAGTCACGATAGATATAAGCCTTGTTTTTTCGGGCGTGCCGATTCGTTTGAGCTCATCGTAATCTTTCGATAGTCCGAGCAGTTTTTTGCCGGCTCCTCTTTTGCCGAGAGACCACGGCAAAGACGTATGGGAATATACTACGTTCTTGCCCTTGATCTCTCGCTGGCTCGTGATGATCATGCCGAATTGCTTCAGGAAGCTCTTGTTGTATTTTTTGATGCTCGCTGGTTCGCCGGTAACGAAGATAGTCCGTTCCTTGGGGCACAGCGCGCTTTCAGCGCTCGCCATGCCGTCATAGACGACCCACCAATCGCACGCCTCTATTCCGTCGTCGACATGAAATCCGGTCTCTTTCCAGACGCCCGTATTCTCGGGCGTCTGTCTGAGGAGCGTCGAGTCTTTGCTAAAGGTCGATATCCGTATCTTTTTCATGGTATTTCACGTTTGTCCGCGACCCATTATAGTTTCTTGGTCTTGTATACGAGAGGAAAGGAGATTTTGCCGGGCATAGCGCCGTTGTAAGTAGTAGTCCGCACGTCGTCCACAGCGAGAATATCGATGATGACGTCCTGCTTTCGATCGATGTACTCGATGCCATGTCGTTTCAAGGTTGTCTCAACTTGATATGGACCGACATTGAGGAGATAGCCGGGAACGCTGATGCTCGTCTTATATTTTCCAGGTTCGTATGTGTAAAGACCCCGATCCCCATCAAGGTCGGATGAATGAATTAAAACCTCTCCGTCAGACGAGAATATGGCGCAGAGCATGGCTCCTGCGGTCTTTCGATATACCTCATACTCTATGTCAATCTGGAACGAGTCGCTCATGGGTATCCGGACCGATGGCCGACCACCCTTGTCGAGTATCGATACCTTGGTGATCTGAGCTTCTTTCGTCACGTCCGGTCTGTATTCGGTCACGGCGCTGCCGTTCTTGTTCGTGTTCAGATAATGGTCGATGACGTCGCGCGTTGGGCCCTGGGCCGTCACCTGGCCTTTTTCGAGGAGGATGCTTTTCGGACAGAGTTGCTGTATCGCTCCCATGTTATGGCTCACGAATATGATCGTGCGGCCCTCGGTCTTGGTGATCTCTTCCATCTTGCCGAGGCATTTCTTCTGGAATTCGGCGTCGCCGACGGCGAGCACCTCGTCGACGATGAGGATGTCGGGCTCCATGTGGGCGGCGACGGAGAAGGCGAGGCGCACATACATGCCGCTCGA
>CAZQUF010000003.1:0-27536 GCA_964596505.1 uncultured Candidatus Saccharibacteria bacterium
AAAAAGCGATTGCTTTGGGGCTATATATAGCCACGGTTAGTTTTGTTGGTTTTGACGGATCGAGCCATGCAAACATTGAATTCATGAACTTCCGGCCGATGCCCTGGCCCTGAAAATCAGGGAGGATGTAGATAGACCGAATTTTGTTATGCTCAGGAAGCTTTCGGGCGCAACAATAGCCAATAACTTTGTTATCACTTTTCGCCACCCAAAACTTCGTGTTTGATGCGGGATCACTGATGATCTCCTTCCTTTTCTCGATCCTAGTCTTGCTGAAAAAATCTTCAGACAGGATGTCTTCCTTCGTAATTCCAAACTCGGCATTCGGAAAGGTAGAGAGCCATGTCTCTTTCTGGACTTCTGATATACCAACAACGTCGTTCATGGTTGCCTCAGTGATATCGATGACGTGATTTTTCATGAACAAAGTATATCAACAAAAAGAGCAGACTGATCTGCTCTTTTTGTTTTTCAACTAGGTACTCGGGTCGCCCTTCTATCAAAAGATATTAGGTCATGCCGATACTAAGTTGTCAATGCGGAGACGATGGGATTCGAACCCATGAGGAGATTGCTCCCCTAACACCTTAGCACGGTGCCGCTTTCGACCACTCAGCCACGTCTCCGTTGTGCAAAGACAATATCACATCGAGGCCTGTTTTTCTATCAGTTTGAAAAACCGGCGCGGTTCTGCTAATGTCGGATATAGAAAAAGATCATACAACCAAAAAGACGAAAAACGGAGGAAATCATGGAAACAGGCATTCAGAGAGAGACGATGGAAACCCTGCCGGACTGGCCGTACAATCCTCTGATCGGGAATACGGCCTATATTCAGGAGACCGTTGAGCCGGACGAGATACGGATCTTGACGGGCAGACCGGGCAGCGTGACGGGAATCTTTCGAATCAGGCCGGATGGTCGGGATCGATTCGCACTCGACTTGACGCTCTATCACCTGGGCGGGGTTAAGGACGACATCGAACGGAAGTTTACGGGTATGGAGCTGGGAACGCTCTTCGATACGCCAAACTTCGATGTCCGAGCGAGCGATCCGGCATATGCGGCGCTGGTGAAGGCGGAGTATGCGGTTCCGGGCCACTTCGTCCGCACGGACGATTTCGCGGCCTTTCCCAATCCGGGAACCGGCACGCTGGGCGATGCGGTCTTCTACTTCCGGGTCAGACCGGGAATGACGGAGAAAGTCGACCGGCTCATCCGAACCGGCAAGGTTTTCTGACGAAACCGCAAAACGACGAACCGCGAGCATAGCTCGCGGTTTTTTATGAAAATAAGGAGGCTTTGCGACTATATTTTCATTATTTACAAAAATAATGAGCGCGGCGAATATATTTTTGTTATCTCCCTTGGAGACCCCCTTGGGGATTCTATTTCCTTTCCACATCTTTCCTATATCTGCACCTTCTTGAAGAAATACCCTCCGAGGAAGAGGAAGACCGCCGTGAAGCCCGAAAGGACGAGGATATCGGTGCCGAGGCTGAAGGTGCTCGTATTGATGAGAATGGCGCGCATGGCGTCGATGCCGTATGACAGAGGATCGAGATTCGTTATTACCTGGAGGATCTTCGGCAATCCAGAGAGCGGATAGAGCGCGCCGGAGAGGAGGAAGAGCGGCATGATGAGGAAGTTCATGACCGCCTGGAATCCCTGCATATCCTTTAGAAGCGAGCCGATCATGGTCGAGAGCGCGGTGAAAAGGAGGGATATGAGGAACATGATGAGGATAGCAGGAATAGCGGCCGCGACCGGCATGCGGAAGCCGATCAAAAGAGCCAGGAGCATGACGACGAATCCCTGGCCCGTGGCGATAGTGGCCGTGCCTACGGTCCGGCCGATCATGATGCTATAGCGCGAAAGGGGCGCGACGAGCATCTCCTTGAGAAAGCCGAACTGCCTATCCCAGATGACGTCCATGCCGGAGAACATGCTCGTAAAGATGATGTTCATGCCGACGATGCCCGGCACGAGGAAATCGAGATAGTCGCCCTGCCCCGCCTTGGCGAAGACCGCTCCGAGGCCGTAGCCCATGGCGATCATATAGAGCAAAGGCTGGAAGAGCGAGCCAGCGATGCGCGACTTCGAGCGCCAGTATCGTTTGAGCTGTCTCAGCCAGAGTATGTAGATTTTTTTCATAGTCTTCGTTTTCGATATTCAGGCGCTATCTTCCGGTTCGGGCGCGCTGGACCATGCGCATGCGATCGGCACCGCTGCCCTCTTCCTCGCGGATCGACTTGCCCGTGAGAGCGAGAAAGGCGTCTTCGAGCGACGAGGTGCTCGTCTGCTTCTGGAGCTCGGCCGATGTGCCGGAGGCTACGATCTTGCCGTGGTCGATGACAGCGATCCTCTGGGCGGCGCGATCGGCCTCTTCCATGTAATGGGTGGTGAAGAATATGGTCGTGCCCTCGGACTTGTTGAGGTCGCGGAGGTAGGTCCACATATGATTCCTTGTCTGAGGATCGAGGCCGAGGGTCGGCTCGTCGAGGAAGATGATCTTCGGATGATGGAGAAAGCCGCGGGCGATCTCGAGGCGGCGCTTCATGCCGCCGGAGAACTCTTTGACGAGGCTGTCTTTGCGGTCGTAGAGCTCGACGAGCTTGAGAAGCTCTTCGATGCGCGCCTTGCGGACGTCGTTCGGCACGTCGTAGAGGACGCCGTGGAGCTCCATATTCTCCCAGGCGGTGAGCTCGTCGTCGGTCGACGGGTCTTGGAAGACGATGCCGAACGACCGGCGGGTCTCGTCGGGCTTATGGACAGGGTCATGGCCGTTCACGGTCACCTCGCCGGACGTCGGATGGAGGAGGGTCGTCAGGATCTTGATGGTCGTCGACTTGCCCGCGCCGTTCGGCCCGAGAAAAGCGAATATCTCGCCGTCCTTCACGTCGAATGATATGTCGTCGACGGCGGCGAAATCGCCGAATTTTTTAATGAGATTCTTTACGTGTATCATGTTTTTATTCCTGCGCGATTTTTCGCCTCGGCTTCTCATGATACAGTACGCGCGTGGATACGAAAAGGATTAAAGCCTTCAAAACCTCCATCCGCGCCTATTACAAGCGCGCCGGCAGGCATGATTTGCCGTGGAGAAATATCGCCGCTGCAGCCGATGGGACGCGCGATCCGTACCGCATCCTCGTCTCTGAGGTCATGCTCCAGCAGACCCAGGTCTCGCGAGTCCTCAAGAAATATGACGAATTCCTCAAGGAATTCCCTACAGTCAATGCCTTGGCCAAGGCGCCTGTAGCGAAGGTCCTGCGCGTCTGGCAGGGATTGGGATACAATCGCCGCGCGCTTCTCTTGAAGCGCGCGGCCGAGGCAGTTGTGCGCGATTTCCAAGGCACATTCCCCCGCACCGCAGCCGAGCTCGAATCCCTGCCCGGCATAGGCCAGTCGACCCGCGGCGCCCTCATGGCCTTCGCTTTCAGCGCGCCGACGGCCTTCATCGAAACCAATATCCGCGCCGTATTCCTCCATTTCTTTTTCAAGGGCAAGAAGCGTGTGCACGACCGAGACATCCTGCCCCTCATCGAACGGACCCTCGATCGCGTGAATCCCCGCGAGTGGTATTACGCTCTTATGGATTACGGAGTCTATCTCAAGCTCTCCCTTCCCAACCCTTCTCGTCGAAGCGCCCATCACGTCCGCCAGTCGCCATTCGAAGGATCGAACCGCCAGGTGCGGGCGGAGATAGTCAGGTTCATGCTCGGAAAACGACATGCGACGCTGGGCGAGATTGAAAGACATATCCGTGGCGCTGTTGGCGACACGCCGCACGATATCCGCAAGAACATTGACAATCTCGTCCGCGAAGGATTCATGCGCAAGAACGGAAAAAGCTGCAGCGTATAGCCAAAACAGCGCTTGATGAGGCTGGGACCAAAAGCCGTTGCAATTATAAAGTCAAAGCCGCCTATACGCAAAGCCCGCTTGGCCTGGACGGCCAAGCGGGCGGAGAGCAAAGTTCCAAGGACCAATGCTCAAATTTTCTCTGCAGCGAACGCCAAGCCGAGAACGGAAAAAGCAAAGCCCGGCCCGTACCCCCCGACATCCGCACCGCCAGCGCCGAACACGCCGACAAGGACAAGCCTGCCGACAGAAGAACGTGTTCCGGTCCATGCATATTTCTGCTGAAGAAGATTCCCGCCATTCGCCCTTTCAATGACAACCAGGCGATAAAAGACCTCTGCGAAAGACTCCCTGAACATCTTTGTCAGCTTGAGATCGGCAAGCAATGCCGAGGCTGCCTTCCATTCGGCATCAGTCTGGCTGACGACTCCTGCCTTCAGATGTTTTCCTTTCACGGAATCTTGCATGATGTCTTCGAACTCGTTCAGGGCCTCTTTGACCTCGTCAGGCATGTCGTTCTCGTCGGCATAGAGCGATTGGACATATTTGGCCAGAGCTTCGGTCTGATCGAGATAATTCTTGCTCACGGTATCCGGGATGATTTCTCGGGAAACCAGTTTCCATTTGAGTTCAGGCGTTTCCTTGGCGTAGAAATCCTCATTGGCGTACCAATCGACTTTATAGAGGAGCTTGGAAGCGTTCGACTGCTTGCCGCCGTAGAACGCGTTGAGCGACTTGCCCGTGAGAGGACTGCCGTCTGAAAGCTTGTCCGTAAAGAGGATGAGGTCGAGGCCTTTTGCCTTGGCAGTTTCGAGCTGCTCTGCCGTAAAGGGTATCTCAGGAACATCTTCCACTTCGATG
The DNA here is from genome assembly GCA_964596505.1 of uncultured Candidatus Saccharibacteria bacterium. Lineage (GTDB taxonomy): Bacteria > Patescibacteriota > Minisyncoccia > Phycocordibacterales > UBA6065 > UBA6065. The sequence continues at coordinate 4,726 of CAZQUF010000003.1, forward strand.
CCGGCCTTCTTGAGCTCGTCGGGACCGAAGAAGCGGGTGCCGAGTATCTCTTTTGCTTCCTGGAGGTTGACTCCCCCGTCGACTGATTCTTTCTTTTGGGTGCCTGTCGGACCATGGAGAAACATGGGCTTGCCCGTCACCATGCGCAAGCCGATCTCCGCGAGATTCTCCTCAACCGACGGTAGAGGCGCGATGTGGCCTTCAGCATGGAGGCCTTTCTTATACGTGATGAGTTCGGCCGCGCGGAGAGCGTCCGGATGTTCCTCGCCGATCGCATCGAGCCTGGCTTCGAGACCGTCGCGCTCTTCATGGATGGTCTTTGACAGTCGATCGTGAGACTTGCGGGCATAGACGTCGCCCTGGGAATCGCGGAGACGGCGCATCTCGAAATCCTGGAGGCTTGCGAGCTTCTCTTCGAGAGAGATTATCTCCGGATATTCGGGCACTGCTTCCGTAATGGCGGCTTCATCAAGCCATGCCGAACGCTCAGCCGCTTCCCTGTCGGCAACGAGCCTTTCCTTGGCCTTGGCCAATCCGCCTAATGTCCTTACGGAAAAACCCTCGGCTTCTCGGTCAAGAGCCTCGATCTCGTCTGCGGCTTTCTCGGCGACGGAGCTCTCGCCCATATCAGCCTCTTTGAGCTCGTCGAGGGCGCGGCGGAGCTCCTTGCGCTCGTTCGAAATATCGTAGAAATTAGGGCTTTTTTCCATGTTTTTATTGTGCCATGCTATTATATATCTTTCAAGTGCTCTTTCAGAAGATCTCCGAGGACTATGGGCAACGCTTCCGCCGTCTCGGCAAGGCGAGCTTCGGGAGCATAGGTCGTGAGAGCCGGCACGCCGCTCGGCGTGACGCCGACGCCGATGACGATCACGCCCGCTTCGCGGAGACCCTTGAGCGCTTTCTGGACGCGGGCGGCGTCATCGCTACCGCCGTCGGTGAAGACGACGACGATCTTCTTGAGCTCGCCTTCGAGAATCTTCTTCCGTAGTTCCTCGTCCGCCGAGAGATTGGCGGCGATGGCTTCGAGAGGAACGAAGTCGTTGGTGCCGCTCCCTGGCGCCGTCCCGAGCGCGGCCGCTATATCGATGCGGTCTTTTTCGCCAAGTTCCTTGGACATGGCCTTGAGAGGCGTACCGTCAGCGGCGCCGGCCTGGAAAGAATATATCTCCGAGCGCACTTCGAGAGGCTTGTCGAGGGAAACGCGCTCCTCATCGGCAAGGTCGGCGAATTCCTTGAGAGCTTCCATGCCCATGACGGCGGCTTTCTGCTGCTCGATCTTTTTCGCCCCGCCCGCTTCGTCCATCGATCCGGATCGGTCACAGACGAGGGTAATCTCGATTTCCCCGAAGCGCTTGTCGGGCCGTTCGGACATCTCATCGGTCTCCCAGACATTCGGCTCGAGATTGCCGGCTTTGACGTCAGCGACGAGCTGGGCCGGATCGGCAAGATCTTCGCCTTCGGCTACGGGGTAGCGCGGCCTGGTCGCAGGCTTCCGGCGCTTGGCGATGATACGCGATATGAGGGCGCGCAATTCCTCTATGACGCTCTCGTTAGTTTCGGGGTTCTTGACGCCCTCGAGAGATTCGACGATCTTGCAATAATTTTCCAGGTCTTCCTTTTTGACGCCAAGTTTGTCTGCATAGGCCTGTTCGGCACGCTTCAGAGGATCACCTTCGGCTTTCTTCCATTCCTCGAACGCTTTCTCTATCTCTTCGAGAGGCACGGCGTTCGAAATTTTTTCGGCCGCCTGCTGGTATGCTTCATCGAAGACCTCGTTTGCCGATCGTTTTTTCTCGCTCTGCGGGCCTTTGCCTGGCGTACCTTGGGACTTGCTGCCTTTTTTGGAATCCTGATCTTGGCCCTGCTGATTTTTGCCCTGGCCTTTGCCGTTCTGCTGCTTTTTTTGGTCTTCCTGTTTTTTCTTCTCGTCCTCCATATCCTTCTCGAGAAGTTCCTGGACGAGAGGCCAGACGAACTTGTCTTGGAGCTTGAGGCGCGTGGACATCGGGGTATTCGGGTCGGTCATAATATCGAAGAGCCTCGTGCCGTCTCTGGACGTGATAGATCTGAGCGCGTCGATCTTTTCCCTGACTTCTGGCGCGACGGTGCAGGCCTCGTCAGGTACGCGCGCTTCGCGGAGAAGGGCTTGCGGAAGCTGGAGGTGGCGGGGAGCCTTTGTGAAATCGGTTTCCTTGAAGAGATCCTCCCTGTAGCAAGAGCGCTCGATGTCAGCAAAGCCGCCATGAGTCTTTTGGATCACAGCCTTGTTCTCGCGGATGTCCGCGACGCAGTTGTCCATGATGCCGTATGCCCGCGAATCGCCTATCTTCTTTACATAGCGGCCAAAAGCCTGTTCCCCGCCTTTTTCCTGAAGCATGGCTTTCTTCTCGCCGAAATGCTCGAGCTCATGGAGCGAAGCGAACGCCGTTTTTTCCTCAGAAAAGCCGCGTTCGGCGTAGAATCGCGGGCTTATATAGACCGTGTCATTCACAAGGTCGAATGCGAATGTGTCCAGGCCGGGCGGCGCGGCTTCGAATTTCACTTTGCCGCGAGCATAGTTCTCCAAGAGATCGCGGTGCTTTTCGACGAAAGCCAGAGCTTCCGCATGATGTTCCGCAGCGGCGTCTTCAGCAGCGCCTTGTTCGGCTCTTTTCTCCCCTTCCGCTTCGGGCGATCCGGCTGCATGGATACGTTCGCTCATGTCAGGTTTAGTATAGCAAAAAGGCTGTATTTTCACCTTTTCGCGCTCATCATATTGTACCATGACAGTATGTACTCTGTCAATGTTTTGTATATTCTTCGAACGTTGGTAACAGATTGCTAGATGTACATGTAGGTGGCCTTTCGCCCAAGGAGACTGACATATACAATAGCGATATGAATCTGAACGATCCTCTCGAAACGCATTTCCGCCTCTCCGGCCCTCTCAAGGCCGGGCTTTCGCGCCTCGGAATCAAGACCGTCGAGGACCTTCTCTGCCACTTCCCCGTCCGGTACAGCGATACCGCCGCCGCGCGCAATATCTCCGGCCTCCGAAGAGGCGAGGAAGCGGTCATCTTCGGTAAAGTCTCGCGGCTCAAGACTTCGAAAGGATTCCGCACCAAGATTCCCATGGCCGACGGCCTGATCGAGGACGACACCGGCTCGATCAAGGCGGTTTGGTTCAACCAGCCCTATCTCGCCAAGATGATCCCGAACGGCGCTCTGGTCCGGGTCGAAGGAAAAGTCTCTCAGAGGCGACCGCGACCCGGGAGCGCGCCGAACGAAGGCGAACTCTACCTCTCCAACCCCAAGATCGAAGTCGTGACCGAACTGCCGACAGCCGTGGGCGATTCTCTCTTCGGCGACCAGAGCGGCATCCATACCCTCTATCCCGTCTATCCCGAATCGCAGGGCATCTCGTCGAACTGGATCTATCACGCCGTTCAAAAGATATTCAAAAGCGGCATCCTCGATTCTCTCCGCGATCCCCTGCCGCCGGACATCCTCGAACGATATAATCTCCCGACTCTCACGACCGCCCTCGTCTGGATCCATGCGCCGCAGAGAGAATCGGATGCCCAGGCCGCGCGCAAGCGATTCGCCTTCGAAGAGGTCTTCTTCATCCAGCTCGAACGCCAGCGCGAGAAGAAAGAGTGGATGAAGAATCCCGCCTTTATCATCGAGCCATCGCCAGAGACCGTAAAAAGTTTCACGGCGCGCTTCCCGTTCTCCTTCACCGAAGCCCAATCAAAGGCCATCGCCGAGATACTCGGCGACTTCCGTCGCGGCCACGCCATGGCCCGCCTCCTCGAAGGAGACGTAGGGTCGGGCAAGACCGCGGTCGCCGCCACAACGACCTTCGCCGCGATCATGACGCGCCCCCGCGGCAAAGACGGCGAGAAGCAAGATTATGGCTCCCTCCAGGTCGCCTATATGGCTCCGACCGAGATACTCGCGACCCAGCATTTCGAGTCGTTCATCGAATATTTCGAGCACTGTCAAAATCTGGGCGTCTCGATCGGCTTGATCACCGGCTCGGGCTGCCGAAAGTTTCCCGCCAAAGTCCCGTCATTCAAAAACGGCGCGCGACAGAATTGGACCGACATATCCCGGACGCAGCTTTTGAAGTGGGTGGCGAACGGCGAGATCCCAATCCTCATCGGCACGCACGCCCTCATCCAAAAGTCCGTCCAGTTCAAGAATCTGGCCTACGTCATCGTCGACGAGCAGCACCGATTCGGCACGGCTCAGAGGCAGAAGCTCGCCCAGAAGAACGCGACGAACGAGCGCGGCGCCCATATCGCTCCCCACCTCCTCTCGATGACGGCCACGCCTATTCCCCGCACCCTCGCGCTGACCATCTACGGAGACCTCGACCTAACGCTCCTCGATCAGATGCCGACGGGCAGGAAGCCGATCATCACCGAGATCTCCACGCCTCAGAATCGAGAAAAGACGTACGAGAAGATGCGCGCCGAGCTCGTCCTCGGCCGTCAGGCCTATATCATCTGCCCGCGCATCGACGAACCCGATCCGGCAAAGGAGATGGCCGTCCAGGCAAAGTCGGTCAAAGAAGAAGCCAAGCGCCTCGAAACCAAAGTATTCCCCGAATACGCGGTCGGCATCCTCCACAGCAAGATGAAAGACGCTGAAAAAGAGAAAGTCATGGCCGATTTCAAAGCCCATCGCATCGATATCCTCGTGGCGACCTCGGTCGTCGAGGTCGGCGTCAACGTGCCGAACGCCACCGTCATCCTCATCGAAGGCGCGGAGCGATTCGGCCTTTCCCAGCTGCATCAGCTCCGCGGGCGCGTCGTCCGGTCGAACCACCAGGCGTACTGCTTCGTCCTGCCCGAGACGCAGAGCCAGAAGACCATCGACCGCTTGCGCGCTCTGACGACTGCCAAGAACGGCTTCGAGCTCGCCGAATTCGACCTCAAGTTTCGCGGCGCCGGCGAATTGTACGGCCGCAAGCAATGGGGCATCTCGGACGTGGCCATGGAAGCCATAAAGAATATAAAGATGGTAGAGGCCGCCCGGACCGAGGCGATACGGCTCGTCGAGGGCGACGATTCGTTCGCCGCATATCCCCTTTTGAAAGCGGAGCTCACGCGGCGAGAGAGGCAGAGGATACATTTCGAATAAAAAGCGCCGCAGAGATGTTCTGCGACGCGAGAGGCTCAGCGCATGCGAGCGATGAGCTCTTTGAGCCTGCTTTTATGAAGGATGATCACCTCGTTGGGCAGGTTCTCGACCTCTTTTATTGGTCTGAGGCGAAAGCTGCGCCAAGCGGAGCCGTCGAAGCCCACTCCGACGAAGCCGAGCTTGGCCGAGATACCGGCAATCGGGCACCAATCCCAGGGCGTGCATCTGCCCGGAGGCAAGATGATCGCACCAACCTCGCCTTTCCAAAGACGGGCAAACCTTACCCCGATCGAGCCGCCCATGACCTCGATGTTCTTGAAGACGGGTGCCTTGCCGCTGCGATTCGGATTTGTGATCTCTTCGACCATACTCGACATGTTCCGCGGATCGTCCCCTAGGAGAACATACTGACCCGCGAGAGGCTTTGTCGCATCGATGGAGAGCCGCGTATGAAGCGAATCATTCCAGCTGAAGCGGTGGACCTTGTTCGAGCCGGGGCGGAAGTAGTAGATCTCTCCCGTCATAACATCGCCGACGCAGGCCGCGACGAGGAAGCCATCGACGACGAGCGAGATCATCGTGCCGATGCCGTGGGATTGCCCGCGGATGAAGGCTTTGGTGCCGTCGAGCGGATCGACCGTGAAGAAGGTATCGTGCCCCGGCTCTTTGCAGGGGATGCTGAGACTGTCCTCCTCGGCGATGACGCCGTAGGTCGGGAACGCCTCGCAGATCGTACGGAGGTAGATCTCCTGCGCCTCGTTATCTGCGGTCGTGACGAAGTCTTCCGTCTTGCCTACCGTCTCTTTGGCGGTGGCCTCGAAGCTCATGCGGTTTCGAGCGATCGAAGCCATGGCGCGGCGCGCCATCTCCTTCATCGCGAGGCCCACGAGGGGGCCGTTCAGGTTTCCTGGCAAGGCCAGTTTGGTGCTCATATGTGATGTCCTTTCTTTCGTGTTTTGGATTCTATTTCCACCTTACGATACAATCTGCCGCTTCGTCAAATTGGACAACTTTGTGCGCCCTGAGGGACTCGAACCCCCGACCAATCGAGTATAAGTCGACCGCTCTACCAACTGAGCTAAGGGCGCATGGTCTATACTAGTTCATAGGTGGGCTCTAGGCAATATCGCGAAGATATTTGAGCGACATCATGACTTTGTCATGAAGCCTCGCATTTCCATACGTGACCGAGCATGTACCCTGACCGAACGAGTTTTTATATGTTAACGACGAGAATTTCGAATCCTTTATATATGGCTTCATGAAGTTCTCCGGAGGGATCTTGAGGACATCCGACCAGAAACGTATCTGCTTTGCCGCATCCATATCTATATAGAGATGCAGTCGTACCTTGAGCTCGGTGCGAGGAACGCCGAGAAGCTCCATCCACGAGACGAAAAAGCGCATCATCGAAGGGTCTGTGTTCGTGAGCGCCAGGCTCGCGCGGGCGGTTTTCGTGCCTTCTCCCCAATAGAGAAAGAGTCCCGCGAGATACATCTCGCGCTTCGATAGACGAGAAAGGTCTGCTTTCGCTTGTTTATAAACAAAATCGAGCTTTTCTTGTTTTTTACGCAGCTTGGTGTTCCTACACCTCTCGATCCTTTGTGGACTGGGGCTTTGGAGCTCTCGTATGCGTTCCGGAGAGAGCGGGTACTTCTCAAGCCAAAGACTGAGCGTGCTCTTGCTTACGCCCACCTTCTCCTTTATCTGGGAATAGCTCATTCCCTTTAGACGGAGACTGATCGCCTGTTGTTTCTTTTCATCTAATCTCTTCATAGACAGTCGTATGCTAATTACTTGAATAGCATACCACTAACCATACGTATGTCTATAATCTCTGTGTCATTTCGAGATATACTTAACCCCGAAAGGAGGTCACATGACCGCAATAACGTCCCAGGCACTCGCGTTCTTTATACTATTCAGGGAAAGAGATCGGAAGATGGAGCTCGTCCTCGTCCGCGACAGGCTGGGCGCGGGAGACTGGACCCTGCCCTGCCTCATGCTCGGAGACATGCTCGACGAGAGGCATCTCGAGATGGCTCTCGGAGAATTCTTCAGCGCCGTCTCGATCGCCTCGATGAGAGAGATCGATACGACCGAGCTCAGAAAGGATATCGCGGAGCTCCGAGACTCGCCGCTCTATGCGTGCGAGATCGGCAAAGCGACCTCGCGCCTCAACGCCATCCTCTACGTCGATCGCCGCAATCCGGCGCATCTGCCGCGGATAAGCGATCTGACGCGGAAGATCATCTCCCTGCCCTCAGTGCAAAGCCGCCTCGCGTGAGACTCGTATCTCGGAGGCGGCTTTTTACAAAAATAACGAGGCTTTGCGAGTATATTTTTGTTATCCCCCTCGGGGATTGTCTAGCTATACCTCTACAGTTTCGATCTCCTTCCTCCTCTTCGGCGTGACACCGTGAACGACGAGGATCTTGTCGAACTCTTCGCGCTCGATGGTCTCGACTTCGATGAGGCGCTTGGCGATGGAGTCGAGGAGCTTTTTGTTGGTTTTGATGGTCTTTTCGGCGCGATTCATAGCGTCGGTCATGATGGCTTTGACCTCGCCGTCGATCTCAGAGGCTACCTTTTCAGAGTACTCGCCTTCCTCGACGCCGCGGCCGAAGAGGACGCGACCGCCGGCGCCTTCGAGAGCGACCGGCCCGAGGACCGTCGACATGCCGTATTTCGTGACCATGTCGCGAGCGAGAGCCGTCGATACCTGGAGGTCGTTCGACGGACCGGTCGTGATATCGCCGAACATCATGCGCTCGGTGACGAAGCCGCCGAGAGATACGGCGATATCGTCGAGGAATTCTTTTTTCGATTGCAATTTACGGTCTTCGAGCGGCAGATGGAGGACATAACCGGCGGCACGGCCGCGCGAGACGATCGATATCTTGTGGACAGGGTCGGCATATTCCAAGGTCGACGAGACGACGGCATGGCCCGCCTCGTGGTACGCGGTAATCTTTTTTTCCTGCTGAGACAGGATATGGCTCTTACGCTCGGGACCGAGCATGACCTTTTCTATAGCCCTGATAAGGTCATATTGAGAGACTTTCGTGCGGTTCTCACGGGCGGCGAGGATGGCGCCTTCGTTCATGAGCGAATAGAGGTCGGCGCCCGAAAAGCCAGGCGTGCGTTCGGCGATGACACGGAGGTTCACGTCTTCGGCGAACGGCTTCTTGCGGGCGTGTATTTTCAGTATCTCCTCGCGGTCGTTTCGATCAGGGATGTCGATGGTCACGCGACGGTCGAAGCGGCCCGGGCGGAGAAGCGCAGGGTCGAGGACATCGGGCCTATTGGTCGCCGCCATGACGATGACTTTCTCGTTCGGCTCGAAGCCGTCCATCTCGACGAGGATCTGGTTCAAGGTCTGTTCCCTCTCGTCATTGCCGCCGCCCATGCCGACGCCGCGGCTTCGGCCGACCGCGTCGATCTCGTCGACGAAGATGATGGCCGGCGCAGCTTGTTTCGCCATCTTGAAGAGGTCGCGGACGCGCGAGGCGCCGACGCCGACGAACATCTCGACGAATTCAGAGCCGGATATAGAGAAGAAGGCGACGTTAGCCTCGCCTGCGACCGCGCGAGCGAGGAGCGTATTGTGGTTTATATACCCGTTGGCGATAAAGTTATGGGTTACGGGCACGGTCAAGTCATACACCGTATCGCGGCCGGAGCTCACCTTTTCAACACGAGTGAAAAAGAACGTGCCCGACGAGATGTTAGACAGGTGAGCTACCTCAGGCATCATGACCACCTCGGGCGCGAGAGCGGTAACGCCGCCGAGAAATGTCTTGACCCCCGTCATCGAAGGAGTTCTCTCTCCATTCATATACCTGACGGTATTCTTATAGAGCGACTGGCCGTAGAACGCTCTGTCGAGCATGCCCGATGTGAGAGCCATCGCTTCTTTCCATACCTTACCGATAACAGCGCCCTGGAAAGGCACAAGGTTTATATTCGTATTGCGCTGTTTAGCGCAGACAGATTCAAGGCGAGCAACTTTGCGGCTCACGGAAAATCCTATTTCCGAACGAAACTTCTCGACGAAATCGCCGTACACGGAAATGTAATACTGGAGTTGTCCGTTATATTTCTTCCTTCTCTCGTATAAGCGCGCGACCACGCCGAGATTGAGGAGCATGGCATTGACCTCTCGTATGAGCGTCTCGCTCGCGCTCGAAAGACTGACCGAGCCGCCCTTCTCTATCGTACCGTCCGTATCGAAAAGCGCCTGGAGGAAAGCCGTAACGTATGGCTTCGGTGCGAATTTGATCCATTCGGGCACGCGCTTATGTCGCGCGTACGTCTCGGCAAGTCCCCACGAAACGACTTTTTGCTTCGCTTCTACGCTCGTAATCTGATAGTCATACGGACGCGACGAGACCTTTGAGAATTCGCAACCGAGATGGGCGCGAGCAGCCGCCTGAACTCGACCGAGAATTTCAGCATCGGCGGAAGTGATGATTATCCGATCCTTGATCGTCAAACAGCCGTCTCCCGTGAGAGCGCCCATGAGATACGCGGCATCGACTGAAGGGATCTTCGTATGAGAGCCGAACGCCTGGGTATCGCAACCGAGGGCGAGCCATTCGCCTTCTCGTATATCCCGGAGCTTTTTGAACGCGAAATGGCCCGTTTCTTTGTCGACGACGATGAGCGGATGTTCCGGAGTGCCTTCGATAGGCATGCCCGCCTCTGTTTTGACTTTTACTGTCTCCTGCTCGCCGAGGCAATACCAGTGGGACGCGAGAGCCGGTTTGAGCCGCCCTGTCTTCTCGTCGAGAGTGACGATCCCGAGGTCTCCGACGGTATTATCTCCGTTCACAGAGAAATATTTAGGCACGTCGGCGATAGCGACCGGCCCCTTAGAGGTCATGAGGATCGTATCGCCCGTTACGCACTTCCCCGTTCCCGGGGCCCCCATCAAAAGGATGCCTTTCGGGATGACGGCGCCGACATCGAGGAACTTTTTAGGATTCCGGAGGAAGTCGACGATCTCCATGAGCTCTTGCTTGGCTTCTTTGGCGCCGGCGACGTCTTTGAAGGTCACTTTCGATTTCTTGTCGTCAGGATGGGTGATGCGCGCCTTCGACTGTCCGAAAGAGAAAGCCTGCATGCCCGCGCCTTTGACCTTACGCGTCAGGAGCCAGACGAGAAAACCGATGAATATGACCGGAATGATGAACGGCGCGAGAGTCAGAAACCAGTAGCCGAGGCCGGACGGCTCTTTGACCTGGATGCTCACCGCCGCGAGCTGGGTCGGCTTCACGCCGTAATTCACGAGCGTGGTGGTGAGAGGCGTATCGATCTCTTTCTTGGTCGTCTTCACGGTCTTGTCTGCATAAGTCGCCGTTAGGTCGTCGCCGTCGATCTGGATCGAGGTGACGAGGCCGCCCGATATATCGGTCGAGAGCTGCGAAAGCGATATCGCCGTCCCCGGCTGGCTGCCGCCCGCAAGGAACGAATACAAGGCGATTAGAAAAAAGAAAATGAGAAGCCCCATGCTGAAACTGCCGAAGAAGCGGGTCACGCTCTGCCGCGGAGCGTCTTTTTTGTTCTTATTCTTAGGGTTCTTTTGAAATTGTAGTGGCATATACCGGCTGATTATAGCAGATTACTGCGATGTGATACCATGAAAGCGAATCTAAAGCTGTTTGGAAGAGACTAGGAGGCGTCCCGGGCTTGGACCGCCGTCTGCGGCGGCCGGGACGCCGGATTAATAGGACGCCCTCCGCAGGAGAGGGCGTCCGGTCTCTGACAAACAGTTTTAGATTCGCTTTCATGGCACCTCTCGCCGAAAACAGAAAAGCCTATTTCGACTACGACATCCTCGAAGATTACGAGGCGGGCATCGAATTGCTCGGTACCGAGGTCAAATCCGTTCGCGCCGGCCGGGTGACCATGGACGGCGCCTATGTCACTATCCGCGGCGGCGAGGCGTATATATTGCAGATGGATATCCCGCCCTATCAGCTCGCCAATTCCCCCGCCGACTACGACCCCCTCCGCATGCGGAGGCTCATCCTGACCAAGAAAGAGATCAGAGATTTAGCGGACATCGAATCGGGCCAGGGATTGACAATAGTGCCTTTGAGGGTGTATAATAAAGGTTCGAAGGTCAAGATCGCCATCGGCATCGCCCGCGGCAAGAAGCAGTTCGACAAGCGCGAGTCGATCAAGACCCGCGAGACCGATCGGGAGATCCGAAGGACGTTGAAAAACGAATAGCGCGGCGCCTTGCGCCGGCAGAAAATGGGGATGACAGGCATAGACATGCGACTACTTTCCTTTTGCGCGCGATAGAGCCGGATACCTCTCTAAACTTTCCAAAACCCAAATGCAAAATCCGTAAAGTCGCCATTCGCGACGAACGCGTTTTCATTCGCTTTCGCTACGGCCTAAGCGACGTCGGCCCTCTCGCATTCTCGGCGCGGAGGTCGCCGGTGTTATAGATCCGAGATAGATTCGGGATCGTTTCGGTCCGATTCGAAGGGCTTCGGCCCCGGAAACTCGGCGTCCGCACGTTTTGTGGCATCTTACAGTGCGCCCGCTTAAAGCTTCGGCTCGTCTGAAGCAAAGATTCACTAGGTCGCGTAGAACCAAAGCGAAATCTCGCATGCACCCGGGTTCGATTCCCGGCGTCTCCACAACAAAGCAAAAGACTCCCCTTCGGGAGTCTTTTGCTTTGTCTACATGGAGAGAGACGCCGGGAATCGAAAGGCGGAGCGATGTCGCGCGAGCTTGCGCGACCGCGAGCCGGGGTCGCGATCGTTTGTGAGCGACGGCGAACAAACGACTCGTGACCGATTCCCTGCTAACTAACCAGACTTGACATATCAATTTAAAGTTATACTGTATATTAAACTCTGTTCTCTATGCAAAACATATACCTCGCCCTCATCGTGACGCTCTGCTGCGTCATTTGGCCGATCGCCTTCGTCTGCTTCGCGGTATGGAACAAGAAACCGCAACCGCTGTTCAAGGACACCACCCGTCTCCAGAGAAAGATCTTCACGATCGTTTTCACGGTCTCAATCACGCTTTTCGTGTTCGCCATGGCAGCTCTCCACGACCTCCATGGGATCTTCGATAGTCCGCACCAGTGGGATTCGTTCGCCATGTTTTCGCTCGTGATGGGCGCCATCGCAATGCTCTTTGCGGGCCTTGTGTCATTACCCCTCACCGCCGCGATCAGCGAATCGATTGCAAAAAATCAGTCTGCGAACTGACCGTTATTGTTCGAAAACAAAAGCCCGCGCGCAATGCCGGGCTTTTTCTTTTCTTATTTACTTTTTTCTCTCTTAAGCGTTTCGATGCGGAGAAGTGGCTTCTCTATCTTCACGCTTAGTATTCCGTCTTTCAGTATATGATTCGAACCAAGATTGCGGAGTATTTCTCGCCTGTCGTTCTCTGTAGGAATACAGACGGGAATCTAAAGCCGGAGCGAGGGAGCGCAGTGAGCCGCCTCTGGCGGCGAAGCGCGCCCCGCGAGGCTGGTGAGAAGGCGAAGCTTCCGCAAGACTCATTGAGCTCGAGTCTTCGAAGGCTCAATGAGTGGACAGATCCTGTAAGGATCGCGGAAACTTTTTGCGGAGCAAAAATTATCCGTGACCGATTCCCCGCTTTGACAATGTAAAATGATACTGGAACCGATTCAAACCACGGCTCTAACCCGATGATTTGGCATCATGTTTAAACAGTGATATCTTATAGACAAACGTTTTTTGAGCCCCAACCTTCAATCAAACCTGAAAGACGCCAATGCGAGACGGTACAGTTCCAATTCAGAAAAATAACCTCATCTGTGTCAATGTTACCGCTAACTTTGTATGGATTAGCACAGAAACTCCGCCGACACTGAGCGGCTACAATCGTCCATGCGCGGATATCCTATCCGCGCGCATCGAACTCAAAACCCCTTACGAAGCCATGCCAGGAAAAATCGATCATTTAAATCGTTGGACGAGAGGGATGACGCCGAGAGCGCAGCAGATCGTCTATCTCTCCCACCGCGAGGCGGAGAAGCTCAAGCAGTCAGAGATCGCGCCCGAGCATCTCCTGCTCGGATTCGCGATCCTCGAGCAAGGCATTCCTTTCTATCTCATCGAAAAGCAGTTAGGAGCCCGGGCTCTGCGCGCGCATCTGGAGAGCGCCCTCGCCGTCGGTAGCGCTCAGAGCAATATGCTTTTCTTCAGTACGGACGCCGAGAGCGTCATCGACCAGGCCCAGACGGAGACGAAGAGGCTCAATCACATGTATACCGGCGTGGAGCATCTCATGCTCGCGATTCTCGCGATACCGAACAGCGGTCGAGAGATGCTCGAGGAGCTCGGCATCGATCCCGTAGAGATGACGAGAGCTATCAGACGAGAGCTCGACCCCTCGCTCTAGCGCGGAGTTCAACCGACAAGCTTTGCAGGCTGGTCGGTTTTTTCATACAAAAAGATCACTGTCTAATTGACACTAAGCTATTGCCATGCTATCGTAATGTGAGTACAGCACCCGTCGGTTGAGAAGCCGACACAAAAGTTAATCTATTCCGTCCTATGGACTCCGCGTCCGCCGCAGCCCCCGAAAAGGTCATCGAATTCTCGATGCGCTCGTTTCCGGAAGACATCCGTAAAACGGATCTTCCCGACACCGTAAAAATGCTCTTGCTAGCTCTCATCGCTACGCACGAGTGCAATGCGCTCGCCCCGTCCGCGCGCCCTAAGTACATCGCGCTCGCAAAGCGGTATCTCGCCGACACCCTCCTCGTCTGCAGACAGGAGAACAATCCCGACGTCTACTATCAAGTCGTCGTTCTTGTCCCCAAAGAAGGGACGGGCGTCGCCCGCTTCGGGCTCGCTCGGTCGCTCCCCGGGAACAAGCTCTGGCGCCTCGAAGAGGTCTGAGGCCAGAAACCTCCAATCAGCTGCCCGCATCGGGCGGCTTTTCTTTATGTCGAGCGCTGCCTATGCCGCGTGCTTGGCGATATGCTTCCACGACTTCTTGGCATGTGTCGCGAGAGCGGTTCCCTCTTTCTCCGACAAGCGCTTGGCTTTAGCGAATTTCTTCGCAGAGTCCGTGACGAAGAGATCGTAGCTCTCCTTGCCGATCTTCTTCAGCTTCTTCGCGCGAGGCGCGAGATAAGCGTGGAACTGCGCGGACTTCTTTTGAACGTCGCTCCCGAACTTCTTGCCCGACGAAGGAATAAGGGCGATACCAGCGGCGATGCCCAGAGCAGCAGAGACGAGCCTGCCTTCGACAGCCTTCATCGTCGTCTTTTTCGTATTGTTTTTCTTCATGATGTAAGTCCGGCCTTTTATAATGAGGCTCGGTATGCCCATACTGCCGTTCAGACGTCGAGTATATTACAGGCAGAGGGCTACTTCGCCGGGGCCGTTTCGCCGACAGCTTCATCGGCGGCATCGGCATCCGCATCGGCTTTCGTTGCCTGTACCCTGCCGTCGATATGGTTCGGCGGAGCGTAGACGGTATATATCTTCAAATCGACGGTGCCCGTATTCCAAAAGTTATGCTCGGTCCCCGGGACTACGACGACGACGTCTCCGGCAACGATCGGAAACTGCTTCTTATCGAGCTCGCCCATGCCGGTCCCTGAAAGGAAGAAGAGCGTCTGCTCGGTGTACTTATGCGTCTCCGCGCCGACCTCGCCGCCCGGCGGGATGCTCATGATCACGAGCTGGCTCTGCTTTCCTGTGAACAGGACGCGACGGAAGTCGGGATTATTCGCTGCCTCTCTCACGACGTTTATATGATAGCTCATAGGTGTATTTATATTAGATAGACTAACCGTCCCCTCCCCTCCGATAGCCTTGAGGTATATGACATAGCCCGCGCCTATAACAAGCACCAATCCCGCGAACAATGAAAGATATTTTTTGCGCATATGTTTATAGAGCCGTTCGAGAGCCTAAATCATTTCAGTCGGACGCGACTGTAACGAACCTGCCCTCGGTACGGCACCCTGAGGCAGCCATAACTACACGCATACATGAAAGCTCTTACGAACAAAGCTTGGATAGCCCTGCTCGCCCTTCCTCTGGCCCTCGGCGCGCCGGCGCTCGCTTTCGCGACGACCATCTCGCCGGTAAATCTCCGGTCGGCGGCCGGCTTCGTCATCCTCGCCAAAGCGGGCATCACGACCACGGGCGCGACCTCGATCGTCGGCAATATCGGCGTGAGCCCGATAGCGGCCACCGCCATGACCGGGTTCGCGCTTACTCTCGACAAGTCCGGCCAATTCTCGACATCGCCTAAAGTAGCGGGCAAGATCTATGCCGCGAGCTATAAAGCTCCGACCCCGAATACCCTCACGGTCGCGGTCCTTGATATGCAGACCGCATACGCGGACGCCGCTTCGAGAAAGAACCCGACCGCCACGGAATTGGGCATGGGAAAGATAGGCGGACTGAAAATCGCTTCCGGACTCTATAAATGGAGCACTCCGGTCAGCATCGCGAGCGACGTCACTCTCTCGGGCGGCAAGACCGACGTCTGGATATTCCAGATAGCCGGCACGCTCGACGTGAGTTCGGGCAAGAAAGTGATCCTCTCCGGCGGCGCCCTCGCCTCGAACGTCTTCTGGCAGGTCGCCGGCAAGACGAGCATCGGCACCGGCGCGGTCTTGAACGGAAACGTCCTCGATGCCACGGCTATCGCCATCAGTACCGGCGGGAAGTTGAACGGCCGCGCGCTCGCCCAAACCGCGGTCACGTTAGACGCGAATGCAGTGCAGAAATAGACGCGAGATGGTCTTCTAAAAGAACTCCCCCAAGGGAGTTTTTTGGTCCTTGCCTTTCTCCTCTCTCTGCGTAATATGGCCCTAGAAAGGAACATCAACATATGAGAAATCCAGTGCAACAAAAGGCGTTCCTCGAACGCGCCCGGGGCTGCCTCCTCGGCGTCGCTATCGGCGACGCCATGGGTATGCCCGTCGAAACCATGAAGCACGAAGAGATCCTCGCACAGACAGGCGGCGAGGGAATCATCGACTTCACCGATCCCATAGTCCGCAAAGACTGGATCGTCGGCCAGAAAGCCGGCAATACGACCGACGACTGGCAATTGACCCGCGCCGTCGGCAATTCGCTCGTACGGACGGGCAAGACATTCAACCAGAGGGACTGCGCGCAAGAGCACGTGCGCGAGCTCGCGCAAAGCCGCTTCGGCTGGGGCGGCACGACGCAGACCGCTATCGAGGCGATCAGAGACGGCATCCGAGTCATCGGACGCGACGCTCTTCCGCCCGCGCCGCAAGGCAAAGGCTGCGGGAACGGCATCGTCATGAAAGTCGCGCCGCTCGCCATTTGTAACGCCCTCCTCGGAGGAACGACGGCGGATCTGTGGCGGGACGTCCGCTCGCTCGGCGAGATCACCCACCCTGACATCAGGGCGAGCATCGCCGCCTACGCGGTCGCCTTCATCCTGCGAGACATTATGACGGCCGACGACATCTTCGACCGAGGCGACGGTATGGTCGCACTCTCGCTCGCCCTCGACCACGTGAGGGATATAGAGGAAGGAGAGGAAGTCTCGGATCATCTCGTCTCGGCCTGGCTCGAGCGCGTCTTTGCGGGATATGAGAGCGCCGAGTCGCTCCGCAAGAGCGTCGGCTCGGGCTTCTCTGCGAGCGAGACGGCGGCATTCGCCCTCGGCACGTTCCTGCGCTATCCTAATGACTTCCGTACAGGCGTCCTCGAAGCGGTGAACGCCGGAGGCGACACCGACACGAATGCCTCCGTCGTCGGCGCCCTCATCGGCGCAAACTGCGGCACGTGGGTCATTCCGGAAGCATGGAGGGCTTTCAACCCTTCGTTCGCGGAGGCAATCGATCTCGCCGAAAGGATCTGCTCATAGTCAGTCATCGCCCGCTCTCGAAAGAGAGCGGGCTTTTTCTTGCAAAGAAAAAGCCGCGCAAACATGTGTCTGCGCGGCGCGATCGCACGGGCGATCAGATCAGACGGCCGCTGTCGGCCGATTCTTCAACGCTGCCAAACGGTCGCCCAAAGAGGACGCCGGCTTGTGGGCCGGATCGACCTCGCTCAGGGCGGCCGCGATGTTCGCGTCCTGGGCGATGTCCTGATGGGACGCGCCCGTCACGAGCTTGGCCTTGAGCTCAGCGGCATCGGCTGCCTGGCGGCTCTTGGCGGCGACTTGCTGCATGGCGCCGAGGGCCGTGCCGAGCGAGTCGCTATGCTGACGAATGCCGGCAAGGGCTTCGGCGCTCGCGACATGATCTTCCGCCCGCTTTTGAGCCAGAGCGGCCTTCTCCATATCGCGCTTAGCGCGGGTCAGGTTCTCGCGGGCAGTGACGAGCTTTGTCGCCGCAGCTTGGGCGGCGTCCTCGTATTTCTTGAGAAGGTCGCCGGCCTGCGTGGCTTCCTCCTGCTCGCGCTCGAGGTCGGGAACCATCTTCTCGGTGTCGGCGACGAGTCGCTCGAGCGATGCCGTGAGGCTCGCCTTCTGCGTCTCGTCGGTCGCCGCGGCGATCTTCGCCTGCAGATTCTCGCCGGCGGCGAGGAACTGGTGATAGCGCGTATTGACCGCGTCGGCCTCGGCCTTCTCCTTGTTGTATTCGGACCGAAGAGCGGCCACTCGATTCGTCAGCTCGGTGAGCTGACGCTCGAATTCGTCGATCTGGGCTTCGGTCGCAGCCTCGGGATCGAATTTGACGATGAGCGCGGTGATGCCGTTTCCGGCTTTTTGAGCTTCTTGTCCGGCAACGGACGCGAAGAAGTGGAGGTTGAACAGTGACATGGCTTACCTTTCGTTTTGGGTTTTCTGAGTTTCTGAGGTTTGATCAATACACTACTTTCATGTCGACGGTCGGATCGAGGTCGATGCCGATGTCGATCGAGACGTAGTTGCCGTCCGGCTCCTCGACTGAGGAGAGGAGGACGAGCTCGTCTCGCGGACAGATCGGATCTTCGACGCGGCGCCCGTAGAGCATGGAATCATGCTTCACGGAAAACTGCTTCGAGAGATCGAATCTGTCCGGGAAGAAAGTCTCCGTGAAGGAGACGGGCAGTATCTGACTTTCGCCGGGCTGCCAGAGACGATCATAGACTACCCCTTCCCCCGATTGGAAGGCGGGATAGCCGATACTGCCGTCCTTTTCGCTGATCCAGAAATTCCAGCCGTCATCGTCTTGTGGATAGACGACGTCGAGCGGAACGAACCAGCGGACGAGAGCGCCTTCAGCATCTTGGATGATCCAGAGATATGAGACGGCGTCGCCCTGCTCAGCGTGCAAGAGCGCGCGGATGCAGGGATTCCCGAGGACGGTCGACCGGGCGAATGCCTGGACGATGTGCGTCCCCGAAGGGAATCTCGCCTGCATGCCCTCGGGAACGAGGGGATGGAGGTCGATCTTGCCGTCGATATGGAGCCTGAGCGGCAGGTCGATGTCGAGCGGATGCGCGTGCGCTTCCGCGATGCGGGCGCGCTCGCGCCGATCGGCGAACGAGCGCTTGACGATCTCGAGGATAGTGGCCATGTTAACGGGTGACGTTGACTCGCGAGATGAAGCGCCAGAAGAGAAAGGCGGCGAGAGCGCCTAGTCCGAACCAGAGGAGGATCCTTCCAGGATGGAACGTACTCGCCTTCAAGTTCGCCATGTGGAGGTCGGAGATGACTCCGATGACCGCATAGTTGACCTGGTCGAAGGCGGGATCGCCGAACTTCTTCACCCATGCGTCGGACAGAGTCCAGACCGCATCGACGGAGAGGGTCTTGACCTCGCCCTTCTGCATGCCTGGGTAGGCGTCCTCCGTAAGGAGGAGCGAGCTATACACCGGATGGCCTTCGTCGTTCACTGCTTCGGTCAGGTCGGCGTCATCCACGGGGATGAGCTTGAACTGGCCGGTCGCCGCTGCCCGCTTGAGGAGCGGGGCGTCGGCGCCCGCGACGAACATGACTGCGGCCTGGCGGTCGACTCCGATATTCTCGAGAGCCGACTGATAGTCGAGGTTCCGCACCCTGGTCTGCTTGTATCCCGAATCTTGCATGGCGAGGCCCGCCCACGTGACCGCAGTTCCGGAACCTTCCGGACCGACATACACGGTGCTGCCGCGCTGCTGCAGATCCTTGACCGAAGTGATCGCCGAATCCTTTCCGACGACAAGCATGACGTACTCGCAATAGACCGTCGCGAGAAGCATCTTCGGGTCGTCTTCCGTATGGGCGGCTGGCGAAAGCTGCCTCTCGATGAACGGGGTATCGGACTGCACGATGGCAGCGTCGACGGCCCCGGACTGCAAGAGCTTCCAATTCTCGGCCGCTCCCGATGTGGGAACGAGCTGGACTTGGAAACTGCTCCCTCCTTTTGCCTGGAGAAGCTGGCCAATCTCATAATACTTGCCGCCCTTGATCCCGGTCGCGACCCGAAGGACGGGCTTTTGAACGGGGAGGGTCTGGACGGCCTCGTCGGAGAGCGCCACGAACTTGTCGTCTGCGACTGCAGCCGGCAGATAGGCGTTGTTGACTGCCACCTTCTGCTGCTCGAGCTCGGCGATCCGTGCGGATTGCGCCGCCAATTGGGCGCGGAGCTCGGCATCCTGGTCTGCGAGGCTTTGGGCGTCGAGCTGCCAGCGGATGTAATCCGGGTCGCGCCGATGGTGATATCCAAAAAGCGGATCGTGGGACAGCGCCCAGTAGAGGAACACTGAATCCCACGCGCCGTAGGAAGCAGAACGATGGTATATGACCACCGGAGGATTCCACCCGTCATAGATGACGCGGCGTCTGACATGGATCTCGTCGAACGACGGCGTCGCTCCATAGACTCTCGTCGAGGAGTAGACGGGGTTCGAGACATACACGGGCCTGCCGTTACTGGTTGCAACCGGGGGCGGAGCTGACTGGAACTGAGCCTGGCGACTCTTGTACGCCACGAGAGACGCCTGCGCTTGCTGCCGTTGGAGCGTCTGCGATGCGTCCTTGTCGAACCGATTCCCCTTCGCGCGTGCGGTGGGTAGAGACGCAGACGGAACGCTTTGCGAGCGAACTGCGGGCGCGCTCTGCGCGTCTTGAGACGAGCGCAGCACGGGCTTTGAATAGCCTGTCGGCGCCTGCGCAGGGCTCGCGTGTTGAAGAGCGGGTTTGGTATATCCACCGAAACCCTGGCTCGCCGGTTTCGGAGCCTTCAGAGAGGGCTTCGAATAGTTGTAGAGCGAGGACGCCGAGGACCGTTCGGTATGCGGCGAACTTGAAGCCCTTGAGGATGACTTCGGTGCGCTCGACTTGGCGAGCGCGAACGCCGCGCTCAGTGCGAGAGCGGCGCAGAGGACTATCAATCTTTTCTTCATAGAGGACCTTTCTTCTGTACTTTTTGTTTGGCTTGCGTTGATGACAAAGAGCTTTTTTCGGGCGAAAAACGCTCGAAACTAACGTCGGATATTAATACACGGATATCAAAAAGTCAAGAAAAAGCCCGACAATGCCGGGCTTGGTAGAAGGTCGGTCAGTCGCTATCCGTGACTTCAGAGAAATCCTTGGGATCCTCGTCCCATTTGGGCATGAAGAGCGCAAGGAGGATGTACAACGGCAAACCCACGCCATAGATGCAAACAAAACAGAACTTCCCCTACCCCGCGAAATGGACCGCGAGATAGATGACTGCCATGCCGAGCGCCGTGGCGAACGTCGTCCAACGCGTCGGATGATTGTGATGGCTCTCCGGCAGAAGGTCGCTCGCGCCGATGTATATGAAGAATCCGCAGAACACGGCGAGGATGAGACCTGTCGCAGATTGAGGCAAAACGAAGAGGAACGTCGACAAGACGCCCGCGACCGGCGCGAGCGCATCGACCATGAGCCACTGGAACGCGCGCCTCTTTTCTCCTCCGTGACGCAATATCATGCTCACGGTATTGATGCCGTCGGAGAAGTCGTGCGCCAAGACCGCCGCTGCGACTATCGCCCCGACCGCGGTCGACACGTGGAATGCGATACCGATGGCTACGCCGTCAAGGAAACTGTGGAAAGACAGGCTCCCCGCGCCGAAACTGCCTTTCCCTTCCTCATGGCTGTGCATGAAGAAGATGCGATCGAGGACGGTATAGACGATGAATCCGAGAGCGACTGCGAGAACGACCGTCTCCACGCTCCAAAACTTCTGGCCGATATCGATCGCTTCGGGCAAAAGATCGAAAAACGCCACGCCGACGAGCGCCCCGGCTGAAAATCCGAGGACGAGGTGAAGCTTGTCGCTCCATTTGAGAGCGAATAAGCCGCCGAGAGTCGTGGCGACGAATGCGCCGAGAGCGATAAGAAGGACGATCATAGGGAGATTGGTGCTAGTTGGTTAGGGATGCTGATAACGAAAGAGCGGCTCAGGCAGGTAAAGGCGCTATCGCCTCTCCAGAACATGTGCCAAAAACCACTATAAGCTACTTGCAAATCATTTGCAAGTAGCTTATAGTGGTTTTTGATAGTCACACACCCCATAGTCACCCATCGCCAATCCTATGATCCACAAAAAACAAAGAAAATATTATCCAGCGGACGACGTCATGCAGGGCAGGACAGACGAAGAGATAAAGTTCGGCACGATCGTATATGCCGCAAAGCTGAAAGTGACGAAAGCCCGCATGCATATCCTTGAGGCGCTCTCTCATTTCGACAGACCGATATCTATAAAGGAGCTCTCCGCGACGCCCCTGCTCAAAGAGCATAATATCGTCACGCTCTATCGCACGCTCGAAACGCTCGCAACTGCCCGCCTCGTGCGCAAAGTCTCATTCGGCGCCGCAGGCGCGACCGAAAGCCTCTACGAGACGAATGTCGGTCGCCCGCACCATCACCACATCGTCTGTACGTCATGCGGCATGATGGAAGACATTGATGCCTGCGCCCATATCCCTTCCCCAAGGACGCTCGCAATCAAAGGCTTCGCCAAGATCACCGACCACAGCCTCGAGTTTTTCGGGCTCTGCAAGAAGTGCGCTATGATATAGCGCATGAAAAAGGTCCTCTTTGCTATCGCGTTTCTCCTCGTAGTGCCTGGGGCGCTCCACGCCCAGAGCATCCTTCAAGACACGCAGGAGATCGTACACGCTCAAGTGCTCCAAATCGCCGATAGCTCGAACGACGTCATCCCCGGCACGGATACCAGACACCCTGTCCAAGACATACAAGTAAAGATCCTCGAGGGACTCGCCGCAGGGCGGACGGTCCTCGTCCATAACGACTTTACCCAGCTGAATGAGGGCGATACTTTCTTTCTGACCCACATCGTGCCGTGGAATGGGTTGCCTGAACAATATTCTGTGTCGGAGCCCGACCGCTTGCCTGCGCTCGGCTGGCTCGCAGCTATTTTCGTCCTCCTTGTCGTCATATTCGGCGGCAAACAAGGCATCCGTGGGCTCCTCTCGCTCGCGGGCAGCCTCGCTTTTATACTGTTCGCGCTCATACCTGGGATACTTCACGGCTTTTCGCCCGTATGGCTATCCATCGGCGTCTCATCCCTCATCATCGTCATCGGCTCCTACGTGACCCACGGATTCAATCGTACGACGAGCTCGGCGGTCGCAGGTATGATCGTCACGCTCGTCATCGTCGGCATATTCGCTCACTTCGCCATAGGCTATACGAGACTGACCGGTTTCGGGAGCGAAGAGGCCACCTACCTCAACTTTAATTCGCGCGGAGCACTCGATCTCGCAGGC
>CAZQUF010000003.1:27546-30492 GCA_964596505.1 uncultured Candidatus Saccharibacteria bacterium
CATACTTCTCGGCGGCATCCTCATCGGCCTTCTCGGCGTCATGTACGACGCGGCCATAGGCCAGGCGATATCGGTCGAAGAATTGCATCGCATCGCGCCTCATATCGACCGCAAGACCGTCTACAGCCGCGCTCTCCGCATCGGACGCGAACATATCGGCGCGCTCGTAAATACCCTCGCCATCGCCTACGTTGGCGCCTCCCTGCCCCTTCTTCTCCTCTTCTATTTCGCCTCGGGCGAATCTATCGGCATCATCATCAACCGCGAGATATTCTCTACGGAAATCGTGCGCTCGCTCATCGGGTCCATCGGACTCGTCCTCGCAGTCCCTATAACGACCGCCATCGCGGTTTTGGTGCTCATGAAAAAGTCCGCACGACATGCGCCTGCCGATGAGATAGAAAAGGAAAGGCATGCCCTTGAGCACGCGGGACATCGCCACGAGAGATCGGTCTAGCTGCCGAATGTGAATGTAAAGGCTTTCAACCCCGCCTTTTGCGGCGTCACTTCGATGGTGTGCGAACCGAAGATATCGCCCGAATATATATCGTAGAGCCGCGACTCTTGAACCGTGAACGTATCGACGCCATCTTTCTCGACGACGTCGGCGCCCGCCTCGCTGCCGAGGGGCTTGCCGTCGATCGTCACCTTGACGAGTATAGGCGTATCCGCCGAAGCCACGAGGTAGACGTGCTTGGCTGTGATCGGATAGACGATCGACGCCGGCACGGAGATATTTTCCGCATATTCGGACTGGCTGTTCCAATCGCCCTTGAGAACGAGAGCGTTGTCTGGATCGCGACGGGCGGAACCGATATACGTTTCCGGCGTTTCGTTATATGCTCCCTCCTCTGTCGTCCCCGCCGTCACCGTCATGTCGATCGACGCCTTGAACGCGTCGCCGAGACCGAGGACGTCTGCGCGCTCTTTTAGTAATTCCTGGATCTGACCTTCGGTTTCGGCATAGCCGCCTTCGCCGACGTGGTCATAACGGACGAAGCCGTCGATATCTATCAAATATTTATGCGGCCAATAGAGATTTTTGTAGGCCGTCCATGTGCCGTAGTCGTTATCGAGAACGACCGGAAAAGTAATACCATATTTCTCCATAGCGGCTTTGACATTGTCGATATTCTTCTCAAAGTCGAACTCCGGCGTCTGGATGCCGATGACCACGAAACCCTTGTCTTCGTATTTCTTGTACCACGAGACGAGATATGGATACGTGCGGATACAGTTGATGCAGCTATAGGTCATGATGTCGAGAAGAATGACTTTCTTGCCGACATACTGAGAAAGCGTGATCGGCTGGCCGCCGGTATTGACGAAGCCAGACGGCTCGGCGATCTCTTTAGCTCGCGGGTAGAGAGCTGACTTCGAGGCGATGCGGTCGGCCCTCGATTGGAGAGACGCGGCAGTCTGAGGTATCGCGGATACGACGTCGGTCGCAGGATGCGTAGAATTCCCTGGTCCGGCTTTACCGTTCTCGAGATAGGCGATCGCTCCGACGATGACGACGAGGGCGACAAGAAGCCCGATGATTTGTTTGGTTTGCATCATAATCCTATGGATTTATTTGCTCAGAAGTAAATTATTGACGAAATCGAAGTTCGCCACCCGCGAGAGCTCCTGGGTGAATACGAATATCCCCAGAATGACGAGTATGACGCCGAAGACCTTCGATATCCATACGAATACGGTCGAATGACTCTCTATGAATCGCGCCGCCTGACTGGCGAAAAGCCCTACAATAAGGAACGGTGCGCCGAGGCCGAGAGAATACGAGAGGAGAAGGAAGAACGCCGAACCTGGATGGGCCGCTGCCAAGGCGATGATGGCCCCGAGTATGGCTCCCACGCACGGCGTCCAGCCGGCGGCGAAGGCGAAGCCGAAAAGGAACGACGTCACGTAGCGCGACCTATTCCCCGCGGCTTTGCCGACAGAGACTTTCATCGTATGCGCCCGGCCGAGCCACGGGATATGCAAGAGACCGACGAGATAGAGGCCGAAGACGATGATGACCGTGCCGCCGATCCGTGCAAGCCATGTCTGGGCCCCGTACGCTACATTCACAAGCACAGTATTGAGCAAGACGCCGAGGAGGGCGAAGACGACCGAGAAGCCGAGGACGAAGAATACGCTCGAGAGGAATATCGCCCGCCGCTGGGAGCCAGAATCCGTTGTGGCAGATCCATTGAGCGACGCCCCCGCTATATACGCGAGGAACCCCGGGATGATCGGCAAGACGCACGGCGAAGCGAACGAGACGAGGCCGGCGAGAAAGGCGACTGGATAGGATATATCGAGCATGGTCTAAGAGATATCTAACAGTATACTATGCCCATTTAAAGAAAGACCGCCTCTGATGCGAGGCGGTCGTAAGCATGGCCGAGAGCAGTCAAACCTTTTCCATGATCATGACGTCCCGACCGTCAGGATCGCGAGCATAGATGAAGCGATATCCGGGAAGCACAGTGACTTCAGACACGGGCGCGACCTTCATCTCCTTAAGCACCTCGAGCGCGGCTGCGAGAGAGCCGACCTGCACCATGATCGCGTCGCGAGGGAATCGCTCCGACGCTTTATAGATCTCAGCGACGAAATCCGGAGAGATCGGCCCGACCTCGAAATGCCTCGGCCCGCCATGCTCGTGCTCGTGCGTCGTAAGCCCGAGCCTGAGATAGAAGAGAGCGGTCGCTCCCTTGTCCTGACAACGTAAGATCAAACCTGAGATGTGCATGAGTGTGCCTTTCTGAGGCCCATAATGCAGAAACCCTCCTCGAAAGTCAAAAAATGGAAGGCGACGAGATAATATGCTTCAATACAAGCACCGCCTGATCTTTATGACAGAGTCTGAAATAAAAATAAAACTATCCTACATAACGGGCTTGGAGCCTGTGGTCTTTGAAGAACTAGAACAGTTCGGCTTTCAGGCGCTCGATGAGA
>CAZQUF010000004.1:0-25352 GCA_964596505.1 uncultured Candidatus Saccharibacteria bacterium
CGAGTCGGGAGCGTTAAAGCTCAAAGGCTACTTCTCGTCGAAAGATGTGGTTTTCTCTTCGGACGAGAGTGGATACGCTCTCACGCAGTGATGCTATAATTGACGAGACATATATTTTACTCTGGCATGAAGAGCTATCTTATAAAAATAACAGCCTTCGCGACGACGCTCGCATTCATAGCTTCAAATGCCTACTTTCTATATCCGGTCGACCAGGCGAGCGCACAGGCAGGCAAAGCGAGCGCGTGCGCCGCGGGCTATATAACGGCAGGCATATCGGCGCTCGCAGCCATACCGCAGAACATAATCGGCGTCTCGAAGAGCCAGTCAGGTGATACGGCCCAGAACGTCACGACGGGCGGGAGCGCGAACTCTCTCTCTTTCAACTCGTGCATCCTTCAGCCGCTCGCAAAGATCATGATCATCACGCTCATCCGCAACATAGGCGCGAGCGTCGTAAGTTGGGTGAACTCGGGCTTTCAGGGCAAACCGAGCTTCGTCACCGACCTCGGTGGCACTCTTCTCGACGCGGCGGACCAGGCAGTCGGCCAATTCATCGAAGGCACCGACCTCGGATTCCTCTGTAATAACTTCTCCTTCCAGATACGCATTGCGCTCGCGCTCAAATACAGTCAACCTTTTCGGAACAAATCACAATGTTCGGTCACAAAGATCGCGAGCAACGTAAGCAATTTCGCCGATAACAACGGCGGAAAGGGCTGGGACAATTGGCTGCAGGTGACGACCCAGCCACAAAATAACGCCTACGGAGCGTATCTCATCGCCGACAGCGAGCTCTCTCAGAGAGCTTTCCAGGCTGCGGGTATAAAGGAAAAGAAAGTATCTCTCGGACAAGGCTTTCTCGACTTCGAAACCTGCGACGAATACGAGACTGCGCAGCAGAACAACGACCGCCTTGGAATCACTACCTCGGATAGCGCGACGCCTGGGCAATACACCAAAACAACCACAGCGAATGGAAAAACGACAAGCGCCGTCTTTTCGAGCCAAGATACAGCCCCACAATGCACCAAGTCGTCCACAAAGACGCCCGGAACGATTATAGCGAGCAAGCTGAGCAGCACCCTCGGACAAAGCGATATACAGGCGGCGGTCGCGACCGAGATCGACGACGTCATAGCGGCGACGATGAACCAACTCGCACAGAAGATAATCACCGGCGCGAGCGGCCTCCTCGGTATGAGCCAGAAGAGCAGCTCGAATACGACGCAGAGCTACATCAGCAAATATCAGCAGCAACTCTATGGAACCACCGCTACGAGCACGACCGTCGCCAATACGAGCGGCGCGACCTCTCCGGTAGAAGATTATACGGTCGCGAACTATGACGCCGCAAGTAAGCTCGTGCAGAACGACCAACAGGTGAACGATATATACGGAGCGACGGACCAGGCCGCGACTCAGGCGGTCCAACAGACGAGGACTCAGCAGGACGCTATTAACGCCACGCTGAACGTCAACAGCGCCACTTCGGCGCAGAACATCGCGCTTCTCAAAAGCGCGTCCGAGTCGAGCAATGGAGGAGGAGCGGCATCGAATGCGGTCAACGGCATAACCGACGGCAATGTGACTCAATATAATCCTCCTTCGGTGACGGGCGGCGAAGCGAATCCATGGTGGGAAGTGGATCTCGGCGATTCAAAAGCCATAACCGAAATCCATATCTGGAGAGTGACGAACGAGCCTGTCGCTAATACCATGGGCACCATACGCGTCATCGCTTCGAATGGCGCCGGACAAGATGAATGGACAAGTAGCCCTATAACACCAACAGATGCGGGAGCGAATCCTATCGTCGTCCCTGTTAACCTCACGCGCAGATACATTCGCATCGAGGCGCAGAGCAACTACAACGCCCAATGCCGAGCGACGGGATACAGCTACGGGGAAGTGCAGTTTGACGGCTGCTACTATCCTCTCAAGCTTGCCGAGGTCGAGGTTATCGGCGCTCCTTTGAGCGCGGCTAACGCGACCTCAACCTCAGCGTTCGGAACGATAAGCTCAGGGTCCGGGTCGACTCAGACTACGACGACCGATACGACGCCTGCGACGATCGGCCTTATCGCTGCTGCTTCGATCGGCACTCTTTCATCGAGCGCTCCGCTCACATACGAGCTCCATGTCACGAGCGATAAAGCAGTCTCAGGCCTGACGGTAACGTCGTCTCTCAAGAGCAATGATACGGACTATGCGTTCTTGAACCTGTTCTCTTCGCTCAATTATTCCTACGGCAAAGGATCCGTATCGGCGGCATACAACGTAACGTCTAATAGCGCCGCCTCCGTCGAATTCGATAACGTCTCAATCGACGCCGGAAGCTACTATGTGCTCAAGCTTTCGGGCCCAGAGAATTCGAGCGCGCAGCCCGGCACATATACGCTCATAACGACGGTAAAGGACAGCTCCGGAAACGTCGTCAAAACAGATACGGCCGACTTCGTAGTACAATAGAGCAAATCGCATGCGCCGATTCCTTAATAAAAAAGCAGCCGTGCCCCTCATCATCTGCCTCGCGGCGGCTCTCTTGATCGTGCCCCATATGGTCGGAGCGCAGAGCACGGATACGAGCGGCGGGAGCATCTTGGGATCGATCGGCAATGCGATCCTCAATGCGCTCACAGGCGGCGTCGGCAAGATAGCCCAAGCAGCGTTTGAGATAGTCATCCTTCCTCTTGCCTCAGCGGTTATGTGGCTATGCGGAAGCCTCCTCGATTCGGCGATCAAGCTCTCGATCGGTACGGGCTATGTGTTCGATAATATGGCCGCCGTGAATGTGAGCTGGTCGGTCGTGAGAGACTTTTGCAACATATTCTTCATATTCTCGCTCATATGGATATCGATAAGCACGATAGTAGGCGTCGGCAACTATAACGCCAAGAAAAAGCTCACTCAGGTCATCATCGCGGCTATCATAATCAACTTCAGTCTTTTCTTCACGAAGCTTCTCGTCGATGCGAGCAACGTAATCGCCGCCTGGCTTTACAACGGCATCATGACGACGCTCAGCGGAGCAGGCACCGGCAGTCTCTCGGCGCTGATCACAGACAGGCTCGGGATCTTAAATTACTGGGGCCTGAGCGCGGTCACCAACCTCATAGATCCGACGCAAGGCCTCATCACAGCGGTCATGCGCCTCCTCGTCGCCCTTACCGCGACCTATGTATTCATGTATACGGCGATACTCTTCATCACGCGAGCCGTGACCGTGCTCTTCCTCCTCGTCTTCTCTCCGGTCGGCTTCATGTCGGAGGTGCTGCCCCAGCTCGCTCCGTATTCGAAGGACTGGCGCGAAGAGCTGACGAAGGCTATAACGTTTCCGATCGTCTACCTTCTCATGCTTTACGTGACGGTGCAGTTTATAAACACCCTCGATACGGGGTTTGCTTCGCTCAGTTCGATCTTGGGCACTCAGACGAAGCTCCTCGGCATCGATCCGTCGGTGGTCTTTAAATACGTCATCGTCATCTCGATGCTCTTCGCCTGCCTCAAAGTCGCCAAAGACTCGAGCGGAGCGCTCGGCAAGATGGCGGATAAACTGGCGGGAGGCATCTCTCGGGGCGCGACGGCGATCGGAGGAGGCGCGACCGCGCTCGCCGGACAATATACCGTCGGGTTGGGCGCATCTAAGCTCGCTAATAATAGGCAGCTGAACGAGCTCATAGCCAGAGGCGGCATAGGCGGAGCCGTTGGGAGCTCGGTCAAGAGCGGCCTCAGCAATATCTCGGATTTCCATTTTGATCCGAGGACCATGCTGAATATCGGGGTCAAGCCAGGCAAGGGCTACAAGACCAGAATGAAAGAGATGGAGAAAGACGAGAAAGAGGCCCTGGAAGCGATCGCGCCGACGGAGGCAGAGCTGGCTCCTGCTCGCGACGAGCTGGATAAAGCCGAACATCAGACCTACCTCGCTCATCCGACGATGAGCGCGGAATATGAGCGTGCGCACGCGAATGCGATCGAAGCGAAGACGACGCTCGAGACAGCCCTACCTGAAGAGAAGAGGTTGAGAGAAGCGCAGAGGGCAAGGGTCCGCAGTGGAGGGACTCCCGATAAAACTGATGAGGATAAACTCAGGTCTATACGAGACGACATCGCGGCTGCGAGAGCAGACCAGAAAGAACTGGAGAATGTACGCACCAAGATTCAAGAGGACGATAAGACCCCGGGTTGGAAGTTCAATGCTCAGCTTCATGAACAGAAAAAGGCTCGGCTTGCAGATGTGACCGCACGGCTGGGGGCGGAGAGAGACGAGGTCAGAAAAGCGGAACTCGCCCAAAAACAAGCAGGAATAGAAGCTTCGATGAGACAAGAAGAGGCGATCCGTGGAAACGAGCAAGGTAAACTCGTCAGTATCGCAACGAAAGTCGCTAAAAAACCATGGGCAGAGCTTTCGACTCTGGAGAAGATACTCATGTTTAACCCACTTACCCCAGTCGGCCTGTTAAAGTTCCCTGCCCAGCAATATCTGGATGATGTAAAAAAGAGAGCTAAAACTCTGAGAAGCGGCCTCGGCAAAGACAGCAAAGATGAGAAAAAACGAAAGGAGATGTTCAGACTGCTCTCCGGCGACACCGCCCCATCAACCCCAACACCGCCGCCTCCAGCTCCTCCGACGCCGCCGACCCCTTAATCGATTCGCATAAAAATTATGGACCAAGAAACAGAGAGAGTCATAAAAGAGAGCCTCGCGGATCTCCCGGAAGATATACGGGCCGCTCTCAAGTCGCTCGACGTACCGACGATAGCTCAGAACATCGCTGAAAAGAACGGCCTGCACATCGATCAGACGGGAGATCTCTATACGGAGATCATGCTCGTCGCTCTTGGCGTAGAAAAGATCACGAGCTTCCAAAGCAACATCCAGAAACAGCTCTCGCTCACTCCGGCAGTAGCGGCGAGCATCACCAATGCTGTGAACGATCAAGTCTTTCACGCCGTTCGCGAATCGCTCCAAAAGATAAGCGACTTCCAAGACGGAATGGAGAAAGCAGCGAATGAACCAGAGAGCGTAGGTCCGAGCGATCGCGACCAGATACTATCGGAGATCGAGAATCCATCCGCGACAGTACCTACGCCGCCTACTCCGAGCCCGCAAATCGGCGTATCAGACTTCCTCAAGCAGAGAATGACGGAGACCACGCAAAATCCGGTTGAAAAGACCGTCCAACCGGCCGTGCAGCCGATCCCCGAGAAAAAACCTGAGGGATACGCAGCTGATCCCTACAGAGAGCCTCTCCAGTAACCCCTAAAAAATAAGGATGGAACCTCCAAAGCTCGAGAATAAAAAAGAAAAAAAGGCTAAATCGAAAGAGCCGCGCATCGGAGCAGCTGAGATTGCGGTACTCCTCTTTTTTGCCGTCTTTATGGATATCCTTTCGCTCATCCCGATCGCAAACGACGTAGTGGACATCGTCGCCCAATCTCTCATAGCTGTCTTCTTTTTCGTCAACGGCGTAAATATATTCACCGGCGGATACAAAAAGCTGGTACCATACATCGTCGGTTGGATCGTCGAGGCTATTCCCGTAGTCAGCGTCTTTCCGACGATAACCATCGAGACGATCATAATCATCATCATATCGAGGATAGAAGACAGGACAGGTATTTCATCTTCATCTGCCAGCGAAAAGCTGATAAAAGCCTAGGAGCGCGGTATACTAGAGCGGTCATAAGACACTGCCGCCATGCGTTTCCAAGTACCTCAATTCATAGATGTCGAGGATAAGATCTTCGGACCTCTCACCATAAAGCAATTCATATACCTTCTTGGAGGGGCAGGTATCTCTTTTATCATATATACATTCATCAAGAACATCGTTATCGACGCGATACTGATCGTACCCGTCATCGGTTTCGCCCTCGCGCTCGCATTCTACAAGATCAACAATAAGCCCTTCATCAACGTCGTCGAGGCGGCATTCAACTACTATTTCAACAACAAGCTCTACATCTGGAAAAAGGTCGACAAGCCGATCGTATCGAAAGCAGCTCCTCAGCCGAGCGACAGCGCGTCGACGCTCGCAGATTTCTACGTTCCAAAGCTCTCCGACAGCAAGCTCAAGGACTTGACCTGGTCCCTCGACATCAAGCAAAGCGCCAATCCGGCCCAGGGTCGGGACGGCAAGAGCACGTTTTGATATACTGAGCCGATGGCCGTAAACGCTAAGACAACGCAGGATTTCGTTCCTATAAAAGAGATACGGCAGGGCGTCGTCATCCTCCGGGACGACTCTCTCCGCGCCATCGTCATGGCGTCATCCTTGAACTTCGCCCTGAAAGGAGCGGACGAACAGCAATCGATCATCGCACAATTCCAAAACTTCCTAAACTCGCTCGACTTTTCCGTCCAGATATTCATCCAATCGAGAAAGCTCGATATCCGTCCGTATATCGCTCTCCTCGAAGGCAGGCTCAAAGAGCAGGTGAGCGACCTCCTCAAGATCCAGACGCGAGAATATATCGGCTTCGTCAAGAACTTCACCGAGAACTCGAATATCATGACCAAAACGTTCTTTATCGTCGTGCCGTACTCTCCCGCATCTCTTTCCGCAGGCGGCGTGAGCGGGACCGTCGCAGGCTTTTTGGGTAAGAAAAAGACCGTACAAGAGAGCGCCGACAAAAAGATAGAGGAATTCGAAGAGCGCAGGAGCCAGCTCGAGCAGCGCGTCTCGGTCGTGACCCAAGGCCTCGTCCGTTGCGGCATCCGTACGGTCGAGCTTGGGACCGAGGAGATCGTCGAGCTTTTCTACAAGATATTCAATCCCGGGGATACCGAAAAGCCTATACCTCTCGCATAAATATATGGGAATCTTCGATTTTTTAAAGAAAAAGAACGACAGGGTCAACATCGCGCCGATCTTGCCGCAAGAGATCTACGAGGCAGGCGTTTTGGAGCTCAAAGACGTCATCGCGCCGTCGGCACTCAAGGTCTCGCCCCGCGAGCTCTCTCTCGGCGACAAGATCGTCCGATCGTTCTTCGTCATATCCTATCCGCGCTTCCTTTCGGAAAGCTGGTTCGCTCCTATCATCAACCTCGATAAGGTATTCAATATCTCGATATTCATCCATCCCGTCGACACGGCGAAAGTCCTCCGCACCTTCCAAAAGAAAGTAGCCGAAGTCCAAAGCCAGATCAATATCCGCGAGCAGAAAGGCCTCGTCCGCGATCCGATGCTCGATACCGCATACCAAGACCTCGAGCAGCTGCGGGACCAGCTCATGCAAGCGCAGGAGAAGCTCTTCGACGTCGGCGTCTATATATCGATATACGGCGACTCCGAGTCGGAGCTCGATAAGACCGAGTCAGAGATAAAGTCGATACTCGAATCGAAGCTCGTCTATGTAAAGCCGGCGCTCTTTCAGCAGGAACAGGGCTACCGCAGCAATCTGCCGACATGCTCCGACGAGCTCCTCGTCCATTCCAAGCTTAATTCAAGCCCTCTTTCGAGCCTTTTCCCCTTCATCTCATTCGACTTAACATCGGATAAGGGCATCCTCTACGGAATCAACAGGCACAACTCGTCGCTCGTCTTGTTCGACCGCTTCTCGCTCGAGAACTACAATTCGATCACGTTCGCTAAATCCGGTTCGGGCAAATCGTATGCGACGAAGCTCGAGATCCTCCGTACGCTCATGTTCGATACGGACGTCATCGTCATAGACCCTGAAAAGGAATATGAATTCCTGGCTGAATCGACCGGCGGCAAGTATTTCAATATATCTCTCAATTCCGAGCACCATATCAACCCATTCGATCTGCCGATCCCGCGCGAAGACGAATCGGGTGCCGACGTCCTTCGCTCGAACATCATCAACCTCGTCGGCCTCTTCCGCATCATGATGGGAGGGCTCACGCCTGAGGAAGACGCGGTCATAGACCGCGCTATCACCGAGACATACGCATTGAAAGACATCACTCCCGATTCAGACTTTTCGCATACCGACCCGCCGCTCCTTTCCGACTTCGAACTCGTGCTCGCCGGCATGGAAGGAGGAGAATCGCTCGTCCAGAGGCTCACAAAATACACGAAAGGAACGTGGTCGGGCTTCATCAACAAGCCGACGAACGTCGATATCGGCGCAAAATTCATCGTCTTCTCCCTCCGAGATATGGAAGAGGAGCTTAAACCGGTGGCGATGTACATCGTCACGCACTATATCTGGAACGCCATAAGAAAGAATCTCAAGAAACGCCTCCTTGTCATCGACGAGGCATGGTGGATGATGAAATCAGAAGATACCGCATCGTTCCTTCTCGGCCTCGCAAAGCGCGGGCGCAAATACTATCTCGGTCTTGCAACCATTACCCAAGACGTCGACGACTTCCTCAAGTCGCCATACGGCCTTCCGATCATCACGAACTCTTCGATCCAGGTGCTTTTGAAGCAATCTCCGTCATCCATCGATCGCCTCCAACAGGTATTCAACCTGACCGACGAGGAAAAGTACCTCCTTCTCGAGTCCGACGTCGGCGAAGGCATATTCTTCGTCGGCCTCAAACACGTGGCCATAAAGATCATCGCCTCATACACCGAAGACCAGATCATAACCTCCGACCCATCGCAGGTCCTCGCGATCAAAGAGGCAAAGAGAAGCTTGCAACAATAGCGAAACCCTCTGGAATATACCTCCAGAGGAGCACGCGTCCCGGGCCTGCTGGCCCGGGCGCTCACTCTCGCCTTTACGGGTTTGCCACCGGCAAACCCTCACGCTCCGAGAGTCTCCTCTGGAGGTATATTCCAGAGGGTTTCGCTCATGGTACAATATTCCCATGTC
Organism: uncultured Candidatus Saccharibacteria bacterium; assembly: GCA_964596505.1. Taxonomy (GTDB): domain Bacteria; phylum Patescibacteriota; class Minisyncoccia; order Phycocordibacterales; family UBA6065; genus UBA6065. The sequence goes on from CAZQUF010000004.1 coordinate 8,797, forward strand.
AGGCTTGTTTAAAAGCACATTCGCCGCTCTGATTTTCTCTCTTTCTCTCTTTTCATTTGCTTCTTTCGCCCATGCGCAGACTGTTCCCGGCATTACCGATCCGATAACTTTTCAGGTCGTCCCCAACTATCCGCAGCCGAACGAGACGATATATATAACGGCGCAGAGCTTTAGCACCGACCTTGATAAGGCGGTATTCAAATGGCTCATAAACGGCAAAGTCTACGCCCAAGGCGTCGGATTGAAGAAGATAAGCCTGCCGAGCGGCAAGCCGGGAACGCTTACGACTCTGGCGGTAGAGGTCAGTACATCCGACTTCGGCGTTATTCGGGAATCGCTCACATTCAGACCTGCCGAGGTAACGCTCGTCTGGCAATCGGATACCTATGTTCCGCCTTTCTACAAAGGTAAGGGCCTCCACGCCTTCAACGGCCAGTTCAAAGTAACGGCCATACCCGAGTTCCTAGACAGCACGGGAAAAAGGATAAACCCGAAGGATCTTATCTATACTTGGAAAAAGAACGGAGATGTCGACGGCGATGCGTCAGGCTTTGGAAAAGACTTCTTTGTAACCTCGCAGACGAGCTATCTGCGAGACGGCGAAGACATCAGCGTAAACGTATCCTCGCCCAAGGACGATCTGACTGGCTCAGCGGCAGTTACTGTATCGCCGGCAGTACCTGAAGTGGTCTTTTACGAAGATAGCCCGCTCTATGGCATCGTCTACGAAAAAGCCCTGCAAGACAGGTACAATCTAACGAGCGATGAGATAACTCTGAGGGCCGAGCTGTTCAATGTCTCGACGCCTGACCCGCTTGCAAGCAATATCACGTACGACTGGACGCTCAATGACGCGACGGTGAGCGACTTTAAGAATCAAAACGAGATAACCCTCCGAAAAACGAGCCAGCAGGGAGGCCAGTCGAACCTCGGACTCACGATCCAAAACCTGCAGAAGGTGCTCCAGGGAGGCCAGGCTGCGATAACCATACTCCAATGACGAATACGACCATCAAAAGATATGCGGGAATGATTTTTAGAATAGCGACCGTCTTTGCGATCGTAAGCTTTTATGCGCTCCCCTTGAAAGCAGCGCTGGCTGTGAGCTATACGCCTCTTACGACTCTCCCCGGCGCGTTTCAAGCGGGCGTGCCTGTCGATCCCGTAAGCATCATAAAGAATATCTACGGGGTATCGATAGGTATCGCCGCTATTCTCGCCGTAGCTATGATCGTATGGGCTGGCGTCGAATATGCGACGACAGAGGCTATCGGCATGAAATCGGAAGCAAAGCAAAAGTGGGAAGGGGCGATCTGGGGCCTCGTCATCCTTCTCGGCGCATATATCATATTGAGGACTATAAACGTGAGCCTCGTGACCATAGACATGAGCACTCTGTCGAAGCCCTGCGGCCCTGGAGGGACAGGCATCTCTTGCGGAACGGGGGTGGCTTCAGACATTCTGAGCGCTATCGCGGCAAAGTCAGCCGCCGTCGCGAATAATGCGGTCAGTACGCTTCAGAACGCTCAGCAGAGCGCCGCGAACGCTCAAGCAGCGGCAGCCTCTATCCAGAGCCAGATGGATGCCCTGCAAAAACAGATAACTGCGGCGTCTGACCCGACTACGCATGCATGCAGCTCGGATGCATGCAAACAGCTTTCCGATCAGTATGAAACCCTCAAATCTCAGCATGACGATGCGGTAAAGACAGCCCAGGCAGCCACGATAACAGCAAAGACGCAGGCTATAGATACCGCGTCGATCCAGGGAACATATCAGGTAACGACCGCGCTCAATAAAACAGTAGTGACAGATGATGATATATCTACGGCGAAACAGAAGCTCACGAATACGCTCGACGCCATGAACAAAGCGGTAGCAGACCTCGCACAGACTCCCGGCGTGACGACGACTCAGATCAACCAAGCGGTCGGCAAGGTCGAGGTCGTCAAAGCCACCGAGGATATGAATATAGCCACGACGGCATTCATCAGCACTATGGTGAATAACGGAAAGGCAGTTAGCGGCATCACGACAGGGAGCATTATCGCAAACTCCACCGGAGGTATAGGCGCGCTCGAAACTGGAGTAGCCATCGAAACTCTTCTTACCACGTCGACGATAAAAGACACGAGCATGCAGCAGGGCGCCGTCGATTTGAGAGCTCAGCTCCTCCAAGAAAGCTCCGATGCCGTGACAGCTATCAAAGCAGTCGATCCTGTCCAGGCAGAGAGCTTCAGACAAAGCGCTCTCAATAGCATCACTAATCTCGATGCCGCTATCTCGAACGCCCTTGGATGCGGGTCTAACGGGTATGACCAGAGCAGCAAACCGCCTTTAGCGTGCAAACAATAGAAACCATGTCAAAGAAAACCTTTACCATAATCATAGGCGTCGTCTTTATAATCGTATGCATACTGATTTGGTATTTTCTGTTCAGCGGAGGAGGAGCGACTCAGACAGGGCCGGGAAATAACCAGCAAAATCTCTTCCCTTTCGGTCCCGGAAGCGCGACGAATGGTGGAAAGGGCAATAACGGACAGAATGGCAATGCGACGACGACGATCAACCTCGGCGGCCCTCATGCGCCAGCGACGCCTCGACTGCGACATATATCGTTCGTCCCGACCGCAGGCGCTGTGGCATTCGACATCTCCACATCGACGAATGCGACCACGACGACGACTGTTTTCATCCGTTGGATAGAGCGCGCGACGGGCCATATATTCGAGACGCCAAGCGAGTCGCTGACGGTGAACGAGATATCGAATACGACCATTCCAAAGATACATGAAGCGCTCTGGTCGAGTGATGGAAACAATGTGATATTGCGGTATCTCAAGGACGACCAGACGACTATCCGGACTTTTTGGGCAAAGGTGATATCAGGCGTCTCGCCGGAAAAAGCCATGGAAGGATCTTTCTTTCCCGACGATATCAATAACGTCTCGGTATTTGGGAATAAGCTCTTTTACGTAAAGGAGAATCCGGATGGCGCTCAAGGCATAGAAGCCAACATCGATGGGTCAAGTAAAGTAGAGATATTCGATTCGACATTCGGCGACTGGGCTTCGGCGTGGGACTCAAAAGATGTCGCTCTTTTCCCTCGACCGAGCGGCGCAGCGACAGGCGGCATATATCTCCTCGATTCAAAGACTGGTCAATATACGAAAGAGATAGGCGATATACCCGGATTGAGCGGTATATTTAACGCAGACGAGACCTACCTTCTCTACTCTGGAAAGAACGGCGATTACTTCGGTACAGCGGCGATCAATATCGCCACCGGCATCGGACACGACGCAGGCGTAGCTACGCTCTCCGATAAATGCGTATGGAGCCAGAAACAAAAGACCATCATCTACTGTGCTGTTCCGCACTCGCCGGTCACGGGGATATATCCGGACGACTGGTATAAAGGAAAGGTCTCGTTTAACGACAGCATGTGGAAAGTCGACGTCGCCGCCGGAACGACGGAAAACGTATTCGATCCCGAACTTGAGGCCGGCGTAACTATGGACATGATGAATCTCGGTCTCGATCAACGCGAAGACGCCCTTATCTTTACGAATAAGGACGACATGACGGTGTGGAGATACGACCTGAATAGGTAAAAGCCAGAATAGTAAAGTAGGGTTTGGAAGAGACTAGGAGGGCGCGAGGCTTGGCGTCGGCGGTCTTCCGCCGACCGAGCGCCCGGATTAATAGGCCCGTCTCCGCAGGAGAGACGGGCCGGTCTCTTCCAAACCCTACTTTACTATTCTGGCTTTTTCCTTTGCGATCTGCTTCCTGATGTAAATCTCTTGTCCTATCATAAAGAGGTTGCTCGTCGTCCAGTATATGGCGAGCGCTGAGGCGATGTTCGACGCGATAAGGAGGATCATCACCGGCATCGTGAACTTCATCATCCCGTGCATCATGCTTTCTTGGGAGAGCTTGCCCTCAGAGTCTCTTTTTACCTTCGGCGCGGACATATTGATCTGGAAGAACTGAGATGCGCCGGCGCATACCGCGAGGACGATGCTCTTCTTGGTGAGATCGAATATACCGAGAAAGCTCGTACCTATAGCTGGCGGGACGTGAACGAACGAATAGAGGATATCTGCGTGGACGGTCGATAGACCTGAGGTATAGAAGATCCTGTAAAGGGCGATGAGGATAGGGAGTTGGATCAGGAGGAGGAAGAACATAGAAAAGGGATTGATCTTCTTCTCCTTATAAAAGGCCATGGTATGGGTGGCGAGCGCCTGCTTATCGTCTTTATACTTCTCTTTGATGATCGCGAGCTCTGGTTCGGCCTGGCGCATGACGACCTGGGTGCGCGCGGCTTTCTTTGAAAGAGAGAAGAGGATGAGCCGTACGATGATGGTAAAAAGTATGACGACAACGCCGGCATCGACCCACGGTACGAATCGTAGGGCGTCGATGAGGAGGATGAATCCGTTGTAAAGCGGATTATAGACGAGGGTCGTGTAGAGATAGGACATAGAGATGTAGGTATAAGGGTATCAAGTATCAGGCAAAAAGTCCCGCTTTGGTCATGAGGCTTGTTATATCCGCGCTCAAAACCTGGATCGGCGCATCCATGCACTCTTTCTTCGGCATGATCATAACGTAAGCTGGCTTGCGGATCCGAGCGAGGAGATCGTCGAGGACCGCATATATCCGTCTCCGAAGTAGATTCCGATCCACGGCCTTGGGAAAGGACTTTTTTGATACAGATACAGAGAACTTCGACCGATTCGATGCGACATACCGTAAAGAAACAAGCGTCCCAAAGACGCTTTTTCCGAGAGAAAGGCTCTCTATGTCCCTCGCCGTAAGGCGATCTCTCTTTTTGAGCATGTTCTACGGTTCTAAACCTTCACGATCTTCTTGCGACCCTTGTGGCGCCTCCGAGCAAGGACCTTTCGGCCGGTAGGGGAGCTCTTGCGCGCGAGGAATCCGTGCGCTCTCGCTCGCTTTCTGTTTCTTGTTTTGTATACGATTGCCATAAAGGAATGAATTAAGCAATAAATCTTGTTAACACGTTGTGCACATATTATTAACACATTTACTTCCCACTCACAAGTACTACAATGCCTAGAAGCGGCATATACTTGCTTAACTTCATCCAGGGAGATTATGGATACAAAAAAAATGTGGGAGAGCGTTCTCGGAATGATCGAGCTTACCGTATCGAAGGCCACTTTCAGTACCTGGTTCCGGGATACCTATATCCATAAAATCGACGAGGGTATCGTCTATCTCGTCGTCCCGAGCGCTTTCGCCAAGGACTGGCTTTCTGAAAAGCTCCATAAGGTCATCCTCAAATGCCTTCGAGACCAGGGCGGCGACATCAGATCGCTCGAATATCTCATCTCCAAAGCTCCTGAAAGGAAAGAGATGCCGTCGGACGACCATGCCCAGAAGGCGTTGCCTGCGTTCGAATTGCCGCTCCAGGACCACTACATCAATAAAGAAGACAATCTCAATCCGAAGTATACGTTCGAGACGTTCGTAGTTGGACCGTTCAACGAGCTCGCTCACGCTGCGGCACAGGCGGTTCTCAAAAATCCCGGCGTGAATTACAACCCGCTCTTTATCTACGGCGACACCGGCCGCGGCAAGACACACCTCATGCAAGCGGTAGGGAATGCCATAAAGACGAACCACCCAACGAAGAAGGTCTACTACATCACCGCCGAGAAATTCTCCGTCGACCTTATGAGTTCGATCCAGCTCGGCAAGCAGCCGCAGTTCAAAGAGAAGTACCGCAAGTATGACGTCATCATCATGGACGACGTTCAATTCTTTGCCGGCAAAGAAAAGTACCAGGAGGAATTCTTCCACCTCTTCAACGCATTCAAAGAGAACAATAAGCAGCTCATCTGTTCCTCTGACCGCCACCCGAACCACATAGAGCTCGAGGACCGCGTAAAATCGAGGTTTAATGCGGGTATGGTCGTCGACGTTGCCACTCCGGATTATGAATCCCGTCTTATCATCCTCAAGACGAAGCTCGCTAAACAAGGCCTTATATTGCCTGTCGAACTCATCGAATTCATAGCGAATTCGGTCGACAGCAACATCCGCGAGCTCGAAGGCATCGCCAACTCGATCGCGATGCAGACGCAAGTGAAGGGAAGAGACCTCAACATCATCGAGATAAAGAATATCCTCAAGAACAACGCAAAGCCGAAGAAATCTGTGTCGGTCAAAGAGATCGTAAAGATCGTCTCGAACTTCTACAACATCGAGGAGAATCATATATACGAAAAGACGCGCAAGAAGGAGGTGGTCAAGCCGCGCCAGGTCATCATGTATCTGCTCCGCGAGGATATGAATATCTCCTATCCTTCGATCGGCGAGAAACTCGGCGGTCGCGACCACACGACGGTCATCCACTCCTGCGAGAAGATCAAAGAGGATATAAAATCGAACCATGTCCTCCTCCAGGAGCTCAACCATATCCGCTCTCTTATCATGTAGATAAGGTGTGGATTAAGGTAGCAAAAGAGGTGGATAAGGAGAGGAGATGCGCGGGATAAGATAGGATAAGTCAGACCTAAACGTAGATTGATAGAAAGTTGTCAGAGGATATGTCGCGATATGAACAGATTGTGAATACGGAAATCTAAAAGTACGCCTGATATAAGCCATCAAAAAAGATATGCACATATCCACAGACTCAACAGCAACAGCATGATTTATTAAGGATATATAAAAGATATACTGGGGGTAACGAAAACGAACATGAAAATCGAATGCATCAAAGAAAAGTTAATGGAGGGAATTGCGAAGGCCGACAGGCTGACCGGCAAGAATCTTTCCCTGCCTGTGCTTTCATGCATCGATCTGAAGACGAGCAAGAACTCGGTCGTCATCCGAGCGACTAATCTCGACTGCGGCATCGAGATCAGGATACCCGCGAAAGTCGAGGCTGAAGGCGAGGTGGCGATCCAAGGCGGCGTCCTCCTTTCTCTCCTCTCCGGTCTGCCGAAGGAGAAGAATATCGTCCTTCAGTCGAAAGACGGCAATGTTCTCGTTTCGACATCGACGAACACGACGCTCATCAAAACATTCTCTCCTGACGACTTTCCTGCGATACCGAAGCTCGAAGCGGTAAAGACGATAGAGATCAATCCAAAACTCCTTGTTAAGGGCTTTAAATCGGTCGTGTACAGCGCGTCTATCTCGACCGTGAAGCCCGAGCTATCGAGCGTCTATGTCTACAAAGACGGTTCTGATCTCGTTTTCGTCTCGACTGATTCATTCCGTCTCGCGGAGAAGAGGGTGAAGATAAAAGAGACGATAGATTTTCCATCCGTCATCATCCCCGGCAAGAACGTAAACGACATCATCCGTACTCTCGATGGGACATCGGAGGATATAAAAGTCCTTTTCGACAAAAATCAGATCGCCTTCGAAAGCAACGACGTCTACCTCATGTCGCGCGTCATCGACGCTACCTTTCCCGATTACAAGCAGATAATCCCAAAGTCTTTCGTCACCGAAGTCGTCGTCCTCAAGCAAGACATGATCGATTCGCTTAAGACGTCGCATGTCTTTTCCGATAAATTCAATCAGGTGAATATCAAGGCGCTCCCGTCGAAGAAGTCCTTTATCATTTCGACCAAAAATAGCGATATCGGCGAATATACGAACGCTCTCGATTCGAGCATTACGGGTCAGGACGTAGATATCAATTTCAATCATAAATATCTCTCGGATTGTTTCCAGTCGATCGATTCAGATAGCCTTGCCATATCTATCAGCGGCGCTAATAAGCCTCTCGTCATGAAGGGAGTATCCGATAAATCGTTCACGTATCTCGTGATGCCTATGAATCGATAGGCCGCTACCCGACATGTTCAACGTCGCCGATTATCTCAAGAAGTTCTCGCGCATCGAGGATGATTCTTTGGCTCAAAAGGGGGCGATATTGGCCGCTCTCAAAGAGATTTGCGCGATCGACGGGGCCGATTTCGACGTGAGAAAAGACATTCTCTATATCAAAGGATCGCCGGTCATTAAGTCGATCGTCTTTACAAAAAAAAGCGAGCTTATCAAAGCTATCAAAGACGCGTATCAGTTGAGCAAGATACGCGACATACGCTGACCTTATCGGCCAGAGTTATTGATCGAGAGCGACTTTGAAGCTGATCGATGTCGTAGCTTTATCGAATACAGAGTCCTGCGCTGCGATCCTGATCGTATCTTGTTCCGCGATATTCCCGATATCTTTCGGGGAGAATCTGAATATGAACGGCTGACTATCGATCGTCTGGACGAAAGCATCGTTTACATACAAGGTCGCCTTGCTCATCGGATAGCGTCCCGAAGGATTTACGAAGAGAGAGATCGAATCGTTCAGATTGTATGTCCGGGTCGTGTCGACGCCACTCAGGCTCACTGAGAGCGCATTCGCAGGCGTATGGACATCGTCGGTTTGCTTCGGAATTACGGATGCGTCTTGGTCTGTGTACCCGTTCTTAAGGGCCCACGCTCGCACAGGCGTCTCCCAACGGAGGAACTGTGAGTCATTCGTCGGATCAGACGGCGCTGAGCCAAGGGGGTCGTTTTTATCGACCCAGTAGAGTATGTCGTGGACCGACTGGATAGCGACCTCTTTGCGCGTCTCCGGCGGCGTGAGATCGGTCGCCAGCTTTTTCGAGACTGTATCGATGGTAAATGTCTGTCCGCCTTGCCAGATGCCTCGCATAACAGGCTTGAGCGTCGACTGGTCGACCGTAGGTGGCGGAATAAATCGTTCATCGGGTATCGCCGGCAAAACCTGCTTCATGAACGCGCTCCACATAGGCGCGACGATCTGGCCGGCGACTTTCTTGACCATCGGACTATTGTCGTTATTTCCGGCCCACACGCCGACGACGAGGTCGGGAGTATACCCAACAGTCCAGGCATCGCGCGAGTCGTTTGTCGTACCCGTCTTTACCGCGACGTCGCGCGTCGGAAAATAGAGAACCGAATTCGTACCGTATGCCGGCGTTCTCGCTACGTTATCAGAAAGGATGTTCGAGATAGTCTCAGCGATATTCGCCGGAAGCGCTCGGGATTGATTCTGCGTAGGCAGCTGGACCTCGGCGCCGGTCGAGTCATAGACATGAAGCACCGGGCGATACGGAACAAAAATGCCGTCGTTAGCGAATACGCCGTATGTATTCGTCATCTCGAGCAGGGAGATCTCGCCGCCGCCGAGGACGAGCGTCAATCCATATTGATCGGCATTCCCTAAGCTCGTTATGCCCATATCTTTCGCGAGTCCGAGAGAGTCGTCGATTCCGGCGAGATACAGGACTTTTATCGAGGGTATGTTGATCGATTGAGCGAGCGCATTCCTCATGGTTATCGGTCCCCGGTAAAGGCCGTCGTAGTTCTGAGGCTTGTAGCAGGTCTTTGCAGGGTCGGCGGTCGGGTCGAGCGGCGTCGAGGTGGCGTACATATCCGTGAGAGACGGCATGCATTGCGTGCTGAACTCAGTCGGTACGTCAAAGAGGACTGTATCCGGCGTATAACCCTTTATAAAGGCCTCAGAGTAGATGATCGGCTTCATAGTCGACCCCGGCTGACGGTTGGGGTCGACTGCCGCATTAAATTGACCATCGATTTTTTTATCAAAGTAGTCTCGCGAGCCGACCATAGAGAGGATGTCTCCGGTCTTTGGGTCGATCGCGACAAGGGCCGCATTCGAAGCGTTAAAGTTTTTCTCGTTCGAAAGGGCGGTCGTTTTGACGAGGTCTTCCGCTTTTGCCTCCATGCTGGCGTCGAGAGTCGTTACTATCTTATATCCGCCGTCCTCGAGCGCACCCTGACCGAGAATGCCTTCAAGATATTGCTTTACGAAGAAGACGAAATGCGGCGCTACGATGCCGAACTGGCTCTGCGGCTGGAACGCGACCTTTTCAGCCTTCGCCTCGTCGTACTGAGCCTGGGTTATGAAGTGGAGGTCGAGCATCTTCTGAAGGACGGTATTCTTTCGGTTCTCGAGAGCAGCGGTATTCTTTCCATACGGAGAGAAGTATGTAGTCGCCTGAGGTATCGCTGCGAGATAGGCAGCTTCGGCGAGAGTCACATCTTTCGCGTCTTTGTTGAAGAATTGCCTCGATGCTTCTTCTACGCCATAGATATTGCCGCCGTACGGGTTTTCGTTGAGGTAGATGGAGAGAATAGCGTCTTTAGATATGGCGTTGTCGAGCTTAACGGCGAGGACCCATTCCTTGAGCTTGCGCGATATGCTCTTGTCTCCTGTGAGCAGGGTATTTTTAACGACTTGTTGGGTGATGGTCGATCCGCCTTGGCTATATCCTCCCGAGAATATATCCGCGAGGATAGCGCGAAGGATCGAGCTCACCTTTATGCCGCCGTGGTGATAGAAGTCCTCATCCTCGATGGCGACCGTCGCGTTCTTGAGGAACGGCGATATATCTTCCGAAGGTAGGATCGTCCTTTTAACTCCCTGATTGAGGTCATAGAGGAGCACCGTACCCGTCCTGTCGTATATCTTCGTCGATTCGGTTATTTTACGGCTTTCGAATGACGAGAGGTCGGGTAGTTTGAACGAAGATATCCAAAGGACGAGCACTGCTAGGATAATGCAGGCCAGAGAAGCCACGATGAGGAATACATCCATTTTCGTATGGGCTCGGAGATGCTTTCGGAGACGGCGGAGAGGATTGCGAGAGGAGCTTTTTCTCATGAATACCTTGTACGATATCAGGAAAAATGGCGCGGGACAAGGAAATACGGCTATGGTACAGTGTCCTTATGAAATCAGTCGATACTGACCCAAAGCGCATTTCAAGCTTCCTTTCCCGGGGTCTTGAGAATGTCTTTCCGTCGTCGGAGGCACTGACCAAGGCTCTCGCGAGCGGCAAAAGGCTTACGATCTATCTCGGAATAGATCCGACGGGGCCTACGCTTCATATGGGCCACGCGATACCCCTCATGAAGCTCGCAGAGCTTCAGAAGATGGGTCACGACGTCATTCTCCTCATCGGAGACTTTACAGCGATGATCGGCGATCCGAGCGATAAGCTCGCGACTCGCAAGCAGCTCACGCGCGAGGAGGTTCTCAAGAACTGCGCGCTCTACAAAGAACAGGCGTCCACGTTCCTCTCCTTCAGCGGTTCCAATAAGGCGGAGCTCAAGTTCAACAGCGACTGGCTCGCCAAGATGACCTTCTCCGACGTCGTCGAGCTTGCTTCTAATATGACCGTCGATCAGATGCTCAAACGCGATATGTTCAGGACGCGCATGGACGCCGGAAAACCAGTGTTTCTCCACGAGTTCCTCTATCCCCTGATGCAAGGCTATGATTCTGTCGCTATGGATGTCGATGCGGAGATAGGCGGAAACGATCAGACATTCAACATGCTCGCAGGCCGCGATCTCATGAAAGCGCTTAAGAACAAGGATAAATTCGTCATCGCGACTAAGCTTCTCGTCGATCCGACGGGCAAGAAAATGGGAAAGTCAGAGGGCAATATGATCACGATGCTCGATTCGGCCGGGGATATGTTCGGCAAGGTCATGAGCTGGCCCGATACGCTCATCGTTTCAGGCCTCGAACTCTGCACCTCAGTGCCTGATGAGGCTATCGCGGCAGAAAAAGCCTTTCTCGAGAAAGGCGGCAATCCTCGGGACGCGAAAGTTCGCCTCGCTCGCGCCGTCGCCGCGCTCTATCACGGAGACAAATCGGCAGAGGCAGCCGAGGCCGCGTTCAAATCAACATTCGCTTCTGGGACCAAAGGCGGTACGACCGCCATGCCCGCTGATGCGCCATCGGTCACGGTATCTCGCGGCGCAGCTTTGGCTGATGTGCTCCTCGGAGAAAAAGTAGTCTCTTCAAAGACCGACTTCAAACGCCTTGTTTCTGAAAAGGCCGTGAAGGAGCTCTCGTCAGGTACGAGCATCGAATCCTTCGATCATAAAGTCGAGGGGAATATGGATTTGAAGGTCGGTAAGCACCGCTTCATAAAAATCAGAGTCAAATAAGGACAAAGCAAAAGACCCCGAACGGGGCCTTTTATATTTACCAGCTTTCTTCTTCTTCCGTCATAAAGTCATTCAGGGGGTCGTCGCTCTCTTCTTCGTCGTCGGGGCCGTCAGCGTCTTCAGGAAGCGCCTCATCGTCGTCCGATGCGACTTTTTTCGGACTCGGATCGTCTTCCTCGTCCTCTTTTACTTCTTCGACCGGCTCCGCGCTCTTCGGACGGATATCGTCCTCGCGCGCGATCGTATGTTCGATTTTCTTTCTTGGCATATTCTTTTCTTCCATTAAACGTCCCTATTTGTAGCAAATGGCGTTTATTTTGAAAAGTTGCCAGAGTGTGGATAAGTGTTTTCTAGAATTTTTCGGTGGCGAAGCACGTGAGACCGACAGCGATCGCGTCGTACTCGTCGTCGTATTCGATATCCTTTTCGATCCTGATGAGGCGCGGGATCATCGATATGACCTGCTTCTTATCGCTCTTGCCATAGCCGGTCACAGCTACTTTTACCTGGCCGGGGCCGTATTCATAGACTTTGAGACCATTTTTGGCGGCAAGCGAGAGCAAGACGCCTCTCACCTCGGCTACCTTCGTCGCCGTCTTTTGATTTCCGCTGAAGAAAAGCGTCTCAAGGCAGAGCGCTCCCGGCGCGAACTCGGCGATGACGCGCTCCACCTCTGCGGCGACAAGGCCGAGGCGCTCGCTCTGCGTCAGGCTTTTGTCGGTCTTGAAACACTCGGAAAAGACGAGAGTCTCTTTGGACGCGCGCTCTTTCTCGACGATAGCTATACCGAGGCGCTCATATCCGGGATCGATGGCGATGATCCTCATTCCTATTCGACGTTGGTAAACACCTCCTGTACCTCCTCGCTCTCTTCCAAGGCATCTACGAGCTTTTGGAGAGATTCGAGGTCTGCATCTTCAAGGTCGACGGTCGTCGACGGCTTCCAGGTTATGCCCTCGCGCACAAAGGCCCACGAGGCGCTTCCCGGCGTAGCCAGAGAGAATCCGTTACCAGAGAGGATGTGCTTGACCTCCTGAGCGGCTTTATTCTTGTTCGTCGTGAGTGCCTCGATCATCATGGCGCAGCCGCCGGGGCCATAGGCCTCATACATGATGGATTCAAGAGCGGCGCCCGGCTCACTGGCCTTCTTTATGGCCCTTTCGATGACGTCGTTCGTTACATCTTCAGATTTTGCTCGGTCGATGAGGGCCCGGAGCGAAGGCGAGTTCTTGTCGCCTTTCGACTTCTGAGCTTCTGCGGAGATGAGCTTGGAATACTTCGAATAGAGCTTCGACTTCGCGCCGTCAGTCTTCGCCTTCTTGTGCTTTATCTGGGACCATTTGTTGTGTCCTGACATATTTGTGTGGGATTAGTACTGCGATTTTATCGCTTCTCCGCTCTTTTTACAAAAGCTTCCCGCGCTTCTCCGGCGCGATCTTCATGTGGCCGTAAGCTTTCTCGGTGACCTTGCGCCCGCGGGGCGTGCGCTCGATGAGGCCGAGCTGGAGGAGATACGGCTCGTGGACTTCCTCTATCGTCGCCTCTTCTTCGGCCAGAGATGCAGCGAGGGTATTCAGCCCGACAGGGCCGCCGCCGAATTTATCTATAAGCGTTCGCAAAAGGTCCCGATCGGTTTGCATGAGTCCGAGCTCGTCGATGCCGAGCATGGCGAGCGCCTTATCGACGATCTCGACTGAAACAGGTACTTTCTCGACCTGTGCGAGGTCGCGGACGCGCTTGAGGAGGAAGTTCGCCGTACGGGGCGTAAAACGACTTCGTTCAGCGATCTTTTGGGCAGAGGCAGGGTCGATCTCTATACCGAGAAGCTTCGCCGAACGATGAATGATCTGCTGGATCTCCTTATCCGTATAGAACTCGAGCCTGAACGTGCCGCCGGAAAAGCGCGATCGGAGGGGTGCAGAGAGAAGCGCGATGCGCGTCGTCGCGGCGAGGAGAGTGAATGGCGGCAATTCGAGCTGTATCGTCCTCGCCGACGGACCCTTGCCGATGATGATATCGAGAGAACCGTTCTCCATGGCAGGATAGAGGACTTCCTCTATCGACTTATTGAGGCGATGGATCTCGTCTATGAAAAGGATGTCGCCGGGAGCGAGATTGGTGAGGATCGAGGCTAGGTCGCCGATCTTCTCGATCGCAGGGCCTGACGTCGCTTTGAGCTGGGATGCCGTCTCTTTAGCGATAAGGTGGGCGAGAGTCGTCTTTCCGAGGCCGGGAGGGCCGTAGAACAAGACATGCTCCGGCGGATGCTTGCGTTCCGCCGCCGCGCGCAAAAGTACGCGCAAATTCTCTTTTATCGACTTCTGGCCAATATATTCGTCCCACGTCGATGGCCGGAGGGTCGTATCGAGAAAGAGCTCGTCAGAAGGCTTATGCAGAGCCTTCTTTTCGCCGCCATGCCCTTGTATTGAGGGAGAGCTTGACATATGAAATGCTTTATGCTAAGATACTTAGGTCAGATTGAAATACATAGCTCGGAACTCTGATTCCAGAGTATAAATCTCTAAGCGATTAAACCTTACGGTTTACTAGGTGTCACTCGGAGGACGTTCTGGTTAGACGCCTCGGCGCCTTTTACTGGTGCCATCCTCGGAACTCACCTTAGCTTGCGATGCATATCTTAAGTATCGCTTAGAGATTTATGCGCTGGAATGCCGCCCATGTTCGCCGCTGGGGCGGATTTCTTTTTCCATACTACTCTACCTACCGGTCTCCGCAATCGTTTTTTTCAAGGGAACACGCCGCGCCACGCGAGGCAAATTCGCGAGAGCGCTCGCCTCTACGGCTCCTCGTCGAGGTCGATGACGCGCTTGAGCTCGTCCATCGCCGTCACGCCCTTGAGGACTTTGATGATGCCGTCCTGGAGCATGTCGGGAATGCCTTGGACGGCCGTCGCGGCTTTTATATCCCTACCGCTCGGATTCTCCATGATCGCTTTTTCGAGCACCGCGTCCGTAACGATGGCTTCATATATGCCTATCCGGCCTTTGTAGCCGGTCTTGTTGCATACAGGACAGCCGACCGGTACCCACATCTTCTCGGTCTGGAGGCCCTCTATGAGCTTTTTGTCATATACATTATGGAGAGCGTCGTCGATCTCCTTGCGCATGATCCCCTCGATAGGCGACTCTTTCTTGCATGCTTCGCAGAGCTTTCGCACGAGGCGCTGGGCGAGGGAGACGTTGATAGCCGATGTCATCGTCTGCGGGTTGATGCCGAGGTCGATGAGACGCGGATACGCTCCCGCCGCCGAGTTGGTGTGCAATGTCGAGAATACGAGGTGGCCCGTCTCGGCCGAATCGATGGCGATCTTTGCCGTCTCCTCGTCTCGGATTTCGCCGACCATGATCACGTCAGGATCTTGGCGCAGAGCAGACCGAAGGCCGAGAGCGAACGTATAGTTCTTCTCCGTATTGACCTGGGTCTGGACGATGCCGGGGAGGTGATACTCGATCGGGTCTTCGATGGTAATGATCTTTATATCCGGCGTATGGATCTTTCTCAAAAAGGCATAGAGCGTCGTAGTCTTTCCCGAACCTGTAGGGCCTGTCGTGAGGATCATGCCGTTCGGCCGGTCGAGCTCTTTGAGAAGGATGCCAAGGAGCTTCTCCGGAATGCCGAGGTCCTCGAGCGGTACCTGAATCGATTTAGGGTTAAGCAATCGGAGAACTATCGATTCGTTATAGGCTCCCGGCAGGATCGAGGTACGGATCTCGATCTCGTCTTCGCCGATCTTCACGCTGAAACGCCCGTCCTGAGCCTCGGACTTTATGTTGAGCTTCAATCCTGAGAGGAGCTTGATGCGCGAAAGGAGGAGCCCGAACGTCTCGAGATCGAAGTCGAGGATATCGGTTAGCACGCCGTCGAGACGATAGCGAAGGCGCACGTAGGCCTGCTCAGGCTCGACGTGGACGTCCGAGGCTTTGGTCGCGAGCGCGCCAGCAAGGACGATCTCCATGATCTTCGATATGCGATAGCCTTTCTTAAGCTTCAATATCTCGGTTATCTGCGTGCGAACGCCCTCGATCGAATGGATGGCGCCGATGAAGTTGCGTATGTCCTCGCTCGATATGTCGAGGGCGCCGGCCTTGGTTTCGATAGAGAATGAAAGGTCTATGTAGCGCGACCAAGCCTTTTCGAGAGAAAAGGGCGACGCGACAGCGAGCGTAACTTCGAAGCCTTTAGCGGTGATAGCATCGATGGCGGCCTTGGTCTTGTCGGCGATAGGGGAGACGACGGCGACTTTGATGCGCTTGCCGATCAGACTAAAGGGGGCTACCCGCGCGTCGCGCGCGTCTTTTTCCGGTATAGCGCGGAGAGCGTCCATATTTATAGGGACAGGAGCGAGGTCGACGTATTCGAGGCCATAGCGCGAGGCGACGATCTGGGCGACGTCTTCCTCCTCCCTGCGCTTGAATTCGTCGAGCTTCTTCTCTTGTTTGTCTTCGTCGAAGATGACAGTCATAGAGGTATTCTACCACGTCTGAATATGCGTCCTTGGGGAGACCGGCCCGTCTCTCCTGCGGAGACGGGCCTATTTA
>CAZQUF010000005.1:0-3230 GCA_964596505.1 uncultured Candidatus Saccharibacteria bacterium
ATGTTCCAGGTGAGCGCCGAGGACGTGTCGGGACTCGTCTCTCCATGGACGAAGTTCGTCGCTTCTATCGGCCATGCACCCGTTCCATTCTGTACGGCGAACCCTCTCGATCCTACCTGCTTCCACCCAGCCTCCGGCGGCACGGTACCGGTCGTCCCTGTCGTCCCTCCTCCAGTCACTCCATATGTTCCGCCGGCAGTAGGTTTTAGCCTGACTTCTACGCCTCATACCTCTCCGCTCCAGATCATCGCCGACCTGCCTGCTAAGTCGGTTCCGATAAACATATCTGTCGGTCCGGTCAACTTCAGCGGCCCGGTTACTCTGAGCGCTACCGCCGCGACGTCGTCTATCGCTCTTATGCCGCAATGCGGGGCGACTCCGCCTGCTCCAGGCCAGGTATGCGTCACATTCGCCTTTACGCCTTCGAACGTCTCGCAGAGCACATCGGGCGGCTATACTCCGGTCACGCTCCGCGTCGGCTTCTCAGGTTCCGTGAGCAAGCTCAAGCAAGACAAAGTCGGAGTCATCATCAGCGGTAAAAGCGGCGGCTACAGCGCCGAAACAGGCACGGTCATCGATCCGAACGCGGTCAATCCTTCCTACCAAGAGCAGTAATTGTGCTACCATTGTAGCGATGAAGCATTCTTCTTTTCTCAAGGCGCTCATAGTCCTCGGGTTCTTGGTGCCGAGCTTCGCGCTTGCCGGCTCTGAGCATAATATGGCTGGCTGGGCCTGGTCGTCGGGCACGGGCTGGGTCAGCTTTAATTCGACGAACGAACCTTCAGCGACCGCCGACTATGGAGTGAATATGAATGGCGACGGCACTCTCACGGGCTATGCGTGGTCTTCTGGCATCGGTTGGATCAAATTCGGCGGCTTGTCAGGCTTTCCTTCGGGTAATGGGACCCAGGCCGTCAACGCCCAGGTTAATGGGAATAACGTAAAAGGCTGGGCCAAAGCGATCGCCGCGGATGGGAATGGTTGGGACGGGTGGATATCGCTCTCGGGAGCGGGCTACGGCGTAAAGTTCTCTAATGGAGCTTTTTCGGGCTATGCCTGGGGAAGCGCCGTCATCGGCTGGGTCCAATTCGACGTCAGCGCTCAGAACCCCGGCGTATGTACGGGGAATTGCGGCGTCATCCTTTCAGGCGGCGCGACATTCGATATACAGAGCAATGGCGCGTCTTTGAATGGTAACAATACGGTTCCGTACGGAACAGTGCCTACGTTCACATGGTCGATCAGCAATCTGCCGTCGGTCAACTGCGCTCTTTCGAAGACCTCGAGCGGCGGCACGGCTTTCAACACGATATCCGGAATTACCTCGTCGGGTTCGAGCACGGGCAGTCCGCTTATCTCCGGTCCGTATACGTTCAGCTTTGACTGCACCAATCCGACGATATCGAGCCAGGAGAGCTTTACCGTCGCTTCCCAGCCTGCAGGATTCTCGATCGGCAGCACCGAGGGAATTCGCATACAGTTCCTCGGCGTTCCGACGGCGGTCTCCGAGCAGGACAGCGTATTCGTAACGGCGACAGGGGGATTCTCCAATCCGGTCACGGTATCGGTCACGGGATTTCCTGCGCCCGTAGCCTCGACGACATTCAGCTATTCGCTCGGCGGAGGGTCGTTCTCCTCGAATCCCGCGCCTGTCGTGCTTACGAGTCCGTATAATGTCGGCACCTCGTTCAAGGTGCGGGTCGTCCAACAGGCTAATGCTCCTCAAATCACCGAACCGTTCACCGTGACTCTGACGGGTACGGCGTCTGGCGCTTCAAGCGCTCAGAAAACGATAGTCGTGACGCCGGTCACATTCAATCCGTTGTACCAGGAGCATTAAAATTAATATAATAGTATCTATGAAAAAGACGCTTATAACCATCGTAGTCATCCTTATCCTCGCCGTTATCGCTTTTGTCGCGAGCAGGGGATTCCATAGCGCGAGCGTTCCATCGCAGACTGCTCCTTCCGCACCGAAGCCGCTTACAGCCGATGAGCAGAAACAGATCCTGCGCTCTCTTTCGGCTCCTGTGAGCGCGGCATCCTCGACGCCACTCTCGGAGAAGGATACACAGGCTATCCTGAAGTCTCTGCAACGTCCGGCTGCGACATCTTCTTCTATGACGCCCGAAGAGCAGCAAAAGATCCTCGAATCTCTGAGGGCGAAATAGAGATACATTACAAGCATGAGAACCAACTTTATGAATCGAACAACCGCGCGGTGCATCGTTATCATGGCGATCGTCGCCTTTCCGCTCCTCGCGAGCGCACAATCGACGCCGTGGACAGGACCGACGCAGGCGCCGCCGGGAGGAAACGCCTCGTCTCCTCTGAGCACCGCGGCTGTCGACCAGACGAAGCTTTACAGCGGGGGTATAGGCAATCTGACCCTGCAGGGAGGTCTGATCACCGGTTCTTTTGTGAATAACGGCGGTTCCTATTTTACGGGCAAGATCGGTGTGGGTATAATCGCGCCGATCGCCCAGTTCGATCTTCTCTCTGCGGTATTCATGGGGACGAGCCCCGTATTCGGCCTGAAGAGCGTCATCTCCCCGACGGGCGGCGACGGGAGTCAAGATGAATATGCCGGCTATTTTGACGCCCAGGCGAGCGGTTCGGCCGACGTGAATAATGTCTATGGACTCTATGCGAAAGCCCCGAGCGGCAATTACGAAGGCTCATCCTATGGCGTATATGGCTCCGGCGGTGACGCCGGCGTGTATGGCGTATCGACGAACGGCGGAGCGGGCATAATGGGCTCCGACAGTAACGGAGGCGTGGCCGTCCAAGGCATGGCGACCAACGGCGGTATCGGTGTTTATGGCGCTTCAAGCGGCGGTGGCTACGGACTCTATTCTAACGGCATGACGCTTCTTAATGGGAATGTCGGCATAGGCGGAACACCTACCACGATACTCCATATCAAGGCGAATAACCCGAATTTCCGTATCGACGCTTTTGCAGGAAGCAACCTCTATCACGGCGCCATGAGCTTCAAGGACGAGGGATGGGCGTCGAATCTGACAACCGGCTCGAGCGCGGCGAACATATACGTGACCGATTCAGCGGATACCTCGAAAGGCGAGATGGATTGGACGAAGTATGACGCGAACAATACGAATATATCTTTGAGCGCCCACGGCACCGGCGCGAGCGATCTCTATATCCGAGGCGACGGCAACGTCGGCATCAACACCACAAGCCCAGGCGCAAAGCTCGAGGTGAACGGC
>CAZQUF010000005.1:3330-23800 GCA_964596505.1 uncultured Candidatus Saccharibacteria bacterium
CGAGCACTCTCCAGAGCGTGGCGTCGAGGGGGAGTACGTATAGCGGGACTCTATCGGTCGGCGGTCTCTCGAGCGGCCCCTCGACTTTCACGGGCGCAATGAGCCTTCCGACGGCCTCCGGCGGCGGCGGAAACCAAATACTCCCCGGTACGGGAGATGGAGCATCGCAGACAGTGTATGATTTCGCCTTAAAGGGCTGGTGGGGAATGGCGCTTGCCGATTGGGCATATCCTTCAGGTAATGATGGCACTGCTCACTCTAACGGCGTTCACGGCATCTACGACTTCCGCACAGGAAACTTGACTACCGACGGCGTCGTCACGTTCAACGGCGGCGGTAATAACTACTTCGCGGGTACTTTGTCGACGGGCGGAGCTCTCACGGTCGGCAATGGCGGTCCGGGCACGATACATCTCAACGGCTCGACCGTCTATGACACGGGCAGCTATCTCCACCTCGGCGCTACGAATACCGTCGCCGACGGGAATCTCTACGCGTCGGGCTTCCTCTATAACTCGTCTGACCGGACGCTCAAGACGAACATCGAGCCTCTCGCGCTTGAGGATACCCTCAATAAGGTCCTCGACCTTCAGGGCGTGTCGTTCGATTGGAAGAAAGACGGGACCCACGCAGTTGGTCTCATCGCCCAGGACGTCGAGAAAGTCTATCCTGAGCTTGTGGCGACCGACAAGGCAACAGGTCTGAAATCTGTCGCATACGGGAACCTCGTCGCGCCGCTCATCGAGGCGGTCAAGGCTCAGCAAAAGGAGATAGACGAGCTCAAAGCAGAGGTTGCCGCGCTTAAGGCAAAGGATTAGCAGTCTCTGTTCGATTGCTTCGGGTATGAAAAAAGGCCGAACGCGGAGCGTTCGGCCTTTGCTTTATCGAGGCGACAGAATCGATGTGAGACGCGCGCTCTGCTGCTGCGCAGAGCTATACTCGTAGATCTCGAACATCGCCTGCCCGACCTCGGGATCGCCTCCGAAGAGAGGCGCTTTGCCGTGGACGATGGCGGTATAGACCCCAGGAGGAACCCTGATGATCATAGCCGCATCCTTGGCCGTCGGGCTGCCCGACGCTCCGAGGATGTTGAAATCCTGTGTTGTCGCGGGGCGCGCGATAACGCCGAGCGATTCTCCTGCCGCCGTGACGATGATCTGACCCTTCCAATCATCGTTCTCGACGAGGATGCTCTGTCCGGAGTAGAGGTCGATCATCGG
Source organism: uncultured Candidatus Saccharibacteria bacterium (assembly GCA_964596505.1). Classification (GTDB taxonomy): domain Bacteria; phylum Patescibacteriota; class Minisyncoccia; order Phycocordibacterales; family UBA6065; genus UBA6065. The sequence continues at coordinate 4,551 of CAZQUF010000005.1, forward strand.
ATCGGTCATGAGCTTGGCCGGATCCACGCCCATCTGAGCGAGCATGGGACCGAGGCCGCGGATCATGATGGTGATCGAACCGGTGCCGCCGACCACGAAGCCGCCGATCATGACGTTGTCGCCGTTACCGATGTATCCGTTGCTCGAGATATTCACGAGCCGACCGGGAGCGGTCATCATGGGATCGTCGGCATCGTACATTTCGAGCATCGTCACGCCGCTCGGGACGTCGCTGCCGTTTCCGCATTCGACGGAGAAGACTCCGTTAAGCGAGAATATGTCGGCAGCGTTGTTCGTCCCTGGAACGAGAGCGAATGCTCCGACTCGTGCGAAGATAGCGGCGAGCATGTCCTGCCTGTCCTTGTCGGGCTGGCGAGTGATCAGGCTGTCGCTCCAGATCAGTCCCGGCTCATTCAACTGCTTTCCGGTGATCTGGTCGTGAAGGATGAATAACGGGAACGGGATCGTGTTCGAAACGCCCTGGCTCGCGAGCCCTTGGGCGACGTTTCTGACGAGGATCTGCTTCGAGCCTCCGCTCACGACGAATCCGATGATTGGATGGATATTCTCCAGATACTCGACCCGAGAGGAGAGGTTCACGATCCTGCAGGTGTCCGGCGGGATGACGCTCCAGCCGGGGATGTCTGCGGGGGCGACGCCGGGCCGCGGGAAAGCGAGCTCCGCGATCTTGAGGGGCGACTCGAACTTGGCGTTCGTCGCCCTTGCGATGTAGATGTTTCTCGTCGCCTGGCCGCTCATGAACGCTTTAACGTCGTTCGCGGTGACCGGGTTCGGACTATTTTTGTATGCGGCATCGATCGCTGTTGCGAGCGCGAGGTCGTTGTTAGAGAGCGGAATGTCCGCCGTAAAAGCAAGGTCTCCTCCGAAGAGGAAACCCGCGATGAATGCGAGAAGGTATGCCTTCTTCATATGGATCCTTTATTTTGTGGTTGCTGTAAAGATCGTAGGTTCTTTCTGCACATATTGTATAGCTTGAAAGCACGTATGTCAAGGTGTTTATGCACAGAAAATAGGCCCATTTCCAAGGCCTCTAATGGTACTATTAGCTTAATGAAAAAAGGCATATCGAAAAGAGTCCTTTGGCTCCTTGCGGCCTCATCTCTCCTTATGGCGACGAGCGTATCGGCTGATGCGGCATATATACGCCATACGACGGACATATACGGCAATACCGGCATATCCGGCGGCGGCGGAGCTTATCAATTGCTCCCCGGTCAAGGCGCCGACATCACCGGACCGGACGGCACATGCAAGCACATTTCGAATGTCTCTCAGACCTATTCGCTCTACGTTCCGGTCAATTCTCTGAGCGAGTGGTTGAGCTTTAGATCGAGCGGCGGTTTTGCGCTCTTTTCGGGCTGCGGCTCCCCGCCTCCGGGCATAAGTTTCAGCGTCGGTCCCGGGGTAGGCTTCTTCGCGCATTGCCGTTTCGGCGTCTGGACATTCCAAACGACGGTCACGAACTCGACGGGATCTTCGGTCACATTCACTCGAGCGAGCGCCGACCATCCAAGCGCGTCGCCGAGCTCGTTCATCGTGCCTGCTAATTCTTCCGTGACGCAAGCCATAACGAGCGTGACAGATCCGACCTCGATATCCGTCCCTAACTTCTGTTCGATCGCTATCAACCGCATCGACAATGTGACGTATTCGTATGTCTCAAGCGGCGCTCAGCAAGCGTTGTTCGGCGACATAGAGTACCTCCAATGATTTCCGGTCTGCCTCGTTTCTCGAATTCTCTTCAGGCTCTTTCCCGCATCATATGTATATAGAAGAATCCCAGCTCAAAGAATTCATAGCCGATTCGGGCCTCGTCTCCAAAAAAGACGTCGAAGACGCCGAGATAGAGGCGAAGTCCAAGAAAACCAGCCTTGGCGAGGTCCTCGTCAATCGAGGCCTTCTTTCCGAGGACGATCTCCGTCGGACCCAGGCGTATATCCTCGGCATCCCTTTCGTCAATCTCAAAGAGCTCCGCATAGATTTCTCAGTCCTCTCTCTCATTCCCGAGCCGATCGCCCGTAATCACAACATTGTCGCCTTCAAGAAGAACGCGGATAGCCTCGAAGTCGCTATGCTCAATACCGACGACCTTTCAGCCGTCGACTTCATCAAGAAGAAAGTCGGTTTGCGCATACTGCCGCGCCTTACCGACGGCGATTCTATAAAATCCGCCCTCGTCCAATACCAGAAGAGCCTCAAAGCTGAATTCGGCGAGCTCATCAAGGGCGAGACGGGCGATTTTAAGTCGCTCTCCGAAGAGTTCGGCGGAGACGCGAAGCCGGGGAAGGGCGGGTCGGGAGAGGATCTGAAGAAGCTCGCCGAAGATCTGCCGGTGATCCGCATCGTCGACGCGCTCTTGAAGCACGCCATCATCCAGGGCGCATCCGATATCCATATCGAACCTCTCGAGAAAGACCTCCTCGTCCGCTATCGCATCGACGGCGTCCTTCACGACGCCATGGTCTTGCCTAAAGAGGCTGAGACACCCGTCACGGCGCGCATAAAAGTCCTCTCGAACCTCAAGCTCGATGAGAAGCGCCTGCCCCAGGACGGCCGTTTCAAGGTCGAGATGAATAACGAGAAGGTATCCCTCCGCGTCTCTATCATGCCGACCTTCTACGGCGAAAAGACCGTCATGCGCCTCCTCCGCGAGAGCGTCGCAGGCTTTACCCTCGAAAGCCTTGGATTCCACGGCGAGGCGCTCGAGCGCCTCCATGCGGCGACGAGGCTCACGACCGGCATGATCCTCGCGACGGGCCCTACGGGATCGGGCAAATCGACGACTCTCTATACGCTTCTCGACATACTCAATACTCCCGGCATCAACATCGCGACCATCGAAGATCCGGTCGAATATCAAATGCCTCGCATCAATCAGACTCAGGTCCGTCCGGATATCGGCTTTACCTTCGCGTCCGGCCTCCGCTCTCTCGTCCGTCAGGATCCGGACATCATCATGGTCGGCGAGATTCGCGATAACGAGACGGCATCGCTCGCTATAAATGCCGCGCTCACGGGCCACCTCGTGCTCTCGACCCTTCACACGAACGGCGCCGCGGGAGCTATCCCGCGCCTTATGGATATGAAGATAGAGCCGTTCCTTCTCGCCTCGACGCTCTCGGTCGTCATAGGCCAACGGCTCGTGAGAAGGCTCGATGACAGCAAGGAAGAGAAAACGCTCTCGAAAGCAGAGCTCGCCGCGCTCGGCAAAGTAGTCGACCTGGATCGCATGCTCGCGATCCTCAGGACGGAACGAGTGATCGGATCGGACGAGGGATGGGACAACGTAAAATTCGGTTCGGCGCATCCGCAGGCTTCCGCGAAGCCCGTCTTGCCCGGAGAAGCCGTAGAGGATGACGGCTATAAAGGCCGCATAGGCATCAACGAGGTCCTCAAGGTGTCGGCCACTATCCGCGATCTCCTGATGAAGGGAGCGACATCCGCCGATATCGAGGCTCAGGCCAAGAAAGAGGGCATGATCACCATGCTCGAAGACGGAATATTCGCGGCCGCTCGCGGCCTGACCTCGATCGAAGAAGTGCTCCGTGCAGTATCGGAGTAAATGCTACAATAGCGGATATACATGCTTTTCTTTTATACAGCGGCACGCAAAGACGGGACACGATATGACGGCACCATCGAAGCCGCCGATCGGTTCACGCTCATCAAAGAGCTCCATGTGCGCGGCGAGACCGTCCTTTCTGCGACTGAAAAGAAGGCCGCTCGCGCGGGAGGTCTTTTGTCCATGACCTTCGGCCGCATAAAGCAGGAAGACAGGATACTCTTCGCCAAGAACCTCTCGTCGATGCTCAAAGCAGGCCTTCCTCTGACCCGCGCTATCTCTGTCCTCGGCCGCCAGATACCTGACAAGAGATGGAAGAGCATCTTCTCGTCGATCGAAGATTCGCTTTCACGCGGAGTACCCCTCTCCGTCTCGCTCGGAGCTTTTCCGAAGGCTTTCAATAAGCTCTTTATATCGATGGTCGCCTCCGGCGAAGAGTCGGGGGACGTATCCGGCGCTTTCGGCCTCATAGCTGAGGAGCTCGAGAAATCTCACTCTCTCCACAAGAAAGTAAAGAGCGCCATGCTCTATCCTGCCATCATCATCTGCCTCATGCTCGCGATCGCGATCCTCATGCTCGTCTATGTGCTTCCGAAGCTTACCGCGACGTTCAAGGATTTCGGCGCCGATCTGCCTTTCATGACCCGGGCGATCATCGCAGCGAGCGACTTCTTTCTTGCCGACTGGGGCTATATCCTCATCGGCATAGCGCTCGTCGCCCTCGGGATCTATTTCTTCGCGCGGAGCACGTTCGGCACGCGCGCCCTCGACAAGATCGCTATCAAGCTGCCTATCGTCGGCTTCCTCGTGCAGGAGACGAATTCCGCCCGTACTGCCCGAACCCTTTCGTCGCTTCTCTCCTCCGGCGTCGCGATCGTACCGGCTCTGAGGATCACCTCGGGCGTCGTCCAGAATGTGCATTATAAGAGCCTCCTCGAGCAGGCGGCCACGGATCTGGAGAGAGGCGGCGCTCTTCAGGCCGTCTTCAGCGCGCACACGGACCTCTATCCGCCCTTCGTGGGGGAGATGATCGGTGTCGGCGAGGAGACGGGCACCCTCTCGAAAGCCTTGCTTCAGATAGCGCTCTTCTACGAGGATGAAGTCGATCAGAAGACGAAGGATATGTCGGCTATCATCGAGCCTATCCTTATGATCGTCATAGGCGTCGGCGTCGGCTTCTTCGCTTTGGCCATGATATCTCCTATCTACTCGCTCTCGAATGCCATCTGATATGCCCTCGCGCTCACATACAGGCTTCACGCTCGTCGAACTTTTGGTCAGCATATTCATCATAGGCCTGATGCTGGGCATATCAGTCGTCTCTTTCAGCAACTTTTTGCGGCACGAGAGCGTCTCATCCGACGCGGCCTCGCTCGCCGCGGCTCTGCGCGAAGCGCGCTCGCGCACGCTCGGATCGATCCAGGGACTTTCGTATGGCGTAAAGATCGATACGGATAAGTTCACCCTCTTTCCCGGCCCGGATTTCTCCGCTTCGACAGCAGAGACGCCTATTCTCTTTGGAACGGGCGTAGTAGCCTCTACCTCCTTGTCAGTCGTCCTTTTCCAGAGAGTAACGGGCACGGCGGTCGCATCTGGTACAATTGATATACGCCTTTCCTCCGATTCGAGCGCCAAGAAGACGGTCGTCATACAAGGAACGGGTTTGGTCTCGGTTCAATAGGCCTGCGCATGCAAAGACATATTTTCCACACAAGAGGAAACTCCCTCGTCGAAGTCGTCGTATGCGCTTCGATACTTTCGCTCGTTTCGCTCTCGTTTCTCGGGACGCTCTCCGTCCTTTCGAAGCTCCACGAGAGAGACTCTCTCTATATCAAAGGTACGCTTCTCGCCGAAGAGGGGCTCGAGGCCGTGCGCTTTATAAAGGGCGCCGGCTGGAATAGCCTTTCGACGGTCCCGACGGGCGAGCCGCAGTATCTCGCCCTCAGCCCTTCTTCATGGTCTCTGACGACTGAGCCTGAGATCGTCGACGGCCTCTTCTATCGTTCGCTCGTGTTTACGCCGGTCGAACGGAACGGCGCAGACGATATCGTAGCTTCCGGGGGCGTGATCGATCCGAATACGCTTCTGGCTCAAGCCTCTGTGGCCTGGAATTGGAGAGGCGCTACGACGACCGTCGCCTATCAAACCTATGTCACGAACATCTAAAAGCATCGACGGGGGATATACGCTCGCCGAAGTCATCGTCTATGTCGCGCTCGTCGCGCTCCTCCTCGGCGCTATCATCCAGACCGCCTTCTCTATCGTCGCTGTGGAAAAGCGCTCGAACGCCTTTCTCGACCTCAACTCGGCTGCATTGACCGCATTCAGTAGGTTTTCGCGCGATATCCGCCGCGCCTCGTCCATCGACGCGGTGAATAGCGCCCTCGACACCAATCCGGGACGGCTGATACTCGATATGAAGAACCCCGATGGCACGAACGATACGACAGCCTTCTATCTCGAGAGCGGCACGGTAAAGGTCGATGAGAACGGCGCCTATGCGGGCGATCTTACCCAGGGCGATATCGCCGTGTCGAGCCTCTCATTTACCGAGTTCTCCAATGCGTCGAGCTCGGCGGTCCGCGTAGAGATGACGCTCGCGCCCGAGGCGAGCACGTCGGTGCCCGCGGCTAACTTCTACGGCACGTATGTGCTCAGAGGATCCTATGTCCAATAAAATCCAACGCCACGGCGGATACGTCATCATCACCGCGCTCCTCTTTTTCCTCGCGGGAACTTCGGCTATCCTGGCGGGACTTTCCGGTTCTATCCTTCGGGAAACGCGGATAGCCCAGACCGAAGCGCAGTCGAAACAAAGCTATTTCACCTCCGAGTCGGGCCTCGAGGACGCGATATACCGGATGAAATCGGCGAAGCGCATAGACGCTCTCGGTTCGGTCTCGCTCGGGCAGTCGACGGCCACGATCAGCATCGCGACGCTCGCCAACGGCTCGAAAGACGTCGTCTCGTCGGCCGATCTCGCGACGACCGAGCGAAATACCGAGAGCGTCCTCGACGGAGGCGTTCTCGTCGATCTCGGGTATGCCGTCCAGGCGGGAGACGGCGGCATCGACCTCGGTTCTTCGGCCGTCACGGGCGATGCGTATGCAGCTGGCTCGATAAGAGCGACCGGCCCGAGCGGCATCACAGGCGAGGCGATCGCCGCCGGCAAATCGTCGTCATCTCTCGATAGCGATAATTCGACGCCTTTGCCCGCGACCCAGACGCTTACCTTCGGCAACTCGTGGACGACCGAGGACGTGGCCCAGAGCTTCACGGCTTCGGGACCCGAATCGATCACCGACCTCAAGGTCTATATCAAAAAGACGGGCAGTCCCGCAAATCTTCCGGTAATGCTCGTGCCCGACAGCGCGGGCAAGCCCGGAAGCGTCGTCATCGCTTCGGGCCAGATATCGTCGTCTCTCGTCGGCTTATCGTATTCATGGCAAGACATCTCGTTCAGCGCCGATCCTGTCCTCATTCCCGGACAGACCTACTGGCTCGTCTTCGACTCATCGGCGAATCCCTTCGCGTACTACATATTCGCGGCAAACTTCGACTATTCTCCGGGCAATGCGCGCATAGGCCAGTGGGGAGGCGTTTGGAACATCACTTCGCCCCAGGATCTCGATATTTACTTCAAGCTCTCGATCGGAAAGAACGAAGCCGGTATCACGGGCGAAAGCCGGACCCAGAACCTCTCCGCGGGAAGCGCCTATGCCTATACGATCTCGTATGTCACGGCTGCGGGGCCGATCTATTGTCAGATAGGGGTGCTCAATAGCTCCGCTTGCGATACGTCCCGCGCCGATCCCGCTCTCCAGGATTACCCTATATCGAATGACGATATCTCGGCATGGAAGACCGAGGCTCTCGCCGGCGGCTCTGAGACGGGAGACGTCTCTATCGACTCGACCGGCGGCGCTCTCGGCCCAAAGAAGATCGTAGGCAATCTGACGGTCTCTGACGGCGGCCATCTCGACATCTCCGGACCGTTGTGGGTCACGGGTTCGGTCGCCGTAAACGCGGGCGCTTCAGTGTCTTCTATCGATCCTTCGAGAAGCTTCGTCATCGTAGCCGACGGCGGCGCGATAGTTTCCGGCGGGGCTACGATCGAAGGGAATACCGGAAGTCACATCATGCTGGTCTCGACGTCTTCGACGGATCCCGCCATTACGGTGAACGGCGGCGCAAACGACGTTATTCTCTTCGCGCCGCAGGGCGGAGTAGCGGTCTCTGGCGGCGCCTCTACTAAGGCTGTCGTCGCCAAGCACGTCCAGGTATCGGGCGGCGCCAACGTCACCTATGATCCCGACTTGTCGAGCCTCAAGTTCTCGAGCGGCGCGCCCGGCGGCTCTGCCATAAAGTCCTGGGCAGAGGTGTTATAATTGAGCGCGTTGTGTGTTTTCGCGATGCTAAATCCAAGTAATAAGTTTTGAATAACTTCAAATGGCAGAGTTAGGGATTACCCTTATCTGAAATAAGCAATGAAACAGAAGTTTCTGTCTTTCTATAAAGTTGTCGGTCCCAAATTACTGGGAGTCTTTTGTGTCGTTTTCGGATTAGTACTAATCGGTCTATTTTTCCTTTTCTTTGGTGTTGTTGTTACAACCGTGATAAATTTTTATGCGACCCACTTAAAACAATATTTTGACACTATTGATGGCTTCGTAGAACTGTTTGTTTTGATTTCTCTACTTCTTTCGATTTCTCGTAAATGCAGAGTATGGGCAGGCACAATATTGGTCTTCTGTTCATACATCTTGGCACTTAGTCTTTGGCTCGATTCACTCCTATATACCTACTCATCCTTTGGTTCGGTCGGAGTTTTTGTAGGTATTTTGTTCGTAGGTATTGGAGTTTATGTTTTAGGACTCGTTGCACTTTTACAGGTTCATGCCTTTGCTATTTTCTGGTCGGTACTTGTTGGTCTATTGATAATCTTTGGTATTAGATATCTTGGAATATATATTGTTGGTAACGAGGAAAAGAAAAGGCTAGTTTTAAATGAATTGGAAGAAAGCGACACTTTCGAAAGTGAGGAATCGTAAAGCCCTAGATGAGGGTGCTATAATCTGTGTGTGAAGATTACAGGAAAAAAGTTCATTATCGTCGGCAATTGGAAGATGAATCCCGATACGCGCGAGCAAGCGAAGGCGATTTCCTCGTCTGTCGCGCGGAAAGCAAAAGCCGCTCTGAAGACGACGGTCGTCATCGCGCCCCCTGCGCCTTTTCTGCGCGATGTCGTCGGCGCCTCGGGCAAATCAGCCCATCGCGCGCACGGAGCGGCCCAAGACGTGTCGGAGAACGCCGCCGGCGCCTTTACGGGCTCGGTGAGCGCCCGCCAGCTCCGAAGCGCCGGCGGCGAGTATGCCATCATCGGCCATAGCGAGCGACGCAAGGCGGGCGACACTGACGCAATCGTCGCCCAAAAAGCCGCGCAAGCCGCAGACGCCGGCCTTCTCATCATCCTCTGCGTAGGGGAGACCGAGCGCGACGCCAATGCCCGCTATCTCCAGACCGTTCGGGCTCAGATACTCGCCGTCATGGGAGTCCTCGACAAAAAGCTCGCCCGCCGGATCGTCATAGCGTATGAGCCTGTATGGGCTATCGGCAAAAGCTACGACACCGCGCCAAAGCCTTCCGATATCCATGAAATGACCATATACATACGCAAGATCGCGACTGAAGCTCTCGGTACGAAAGACGGACTGAAAGTACCCGTGCTCTATGGCGGTTCGGTCGACTTCGAGAACGCCAAGGCGATCCTCCGCGAATCGTCCGTCGACGGGCTCCTCATCGGGCGGCAGTCTCTCGATCCGAAAGCCTTTGGCGCTATCATCGAATATGCAGACTCTCTTTAATTTCAAAAAGATAGCGGACGAAAAAGATCTTCGCGGTAAGAAGATACTCCTTCGCCTCGACTTGAACGTGCCCATCGTCGGCGGCGAGGTCCGCGACGACTTTCGCATCCAGCGCTCCCTGCCTACTTTGCGCATGCTCCGCGAGAGAGGGGCGAGAACGATCGTCATAAGCCACATCGAGAGCGGACTCGCGGAATCGCTCGCGAGCGTCGCGACGTACGTGTCGAAATCGATCGCCTTGAAAGCCTTTATCTCGGATCTCGAAGATGCGCCAAAAGTCGTCGACGCTATGATCGACGGCGACATCGTCATGCTCGAGAATCTGCGCAAATATTCGGGCGAAAAAGAGAATAGCCCTGTATTTGCGGGCCGTCTCGCCGCTCTCGCAGACTATTATGTTAATGACGCCTTCGCTGTCTCGCACCGCGAGCATGCCTCGATCGTATCGGTGCCGAAATTCCTTCCGCATTTCGCGGGACCGCTCCTCGCCGACGAGGTCGAACAGCTATCGAAAGCATTCAATCCGCCGCATCCGTTCCTTTTCATACTCGGCGGCGCGAAATTCGACACCAAGCTCCCTCTTATAGAGAAGTTCCTCGATATCGCGGACTACGTCTTCGTCGGCGGCGCTCTGGCGAACGACATATTCAAAGAGAAGGGCTATGAGACGGGGCTTTCCGTCGTCGCCAAGTCTCGCATCAACCTCAAACATGTCGAGATGAATCCGAAGCTCATCGTACCGATAGACGTTATAGTTTCGAGCCCTCTCGAACGCGTCGCGAAGGGGCCCGACCAGATCGGATTAGGCGAAAAGATCATGGATGCCGGGCCGCAGACGGTCAGCCAGCTCGGCGATCTCTTGAACGACGTCGAATTCGTCCTCTGGAACGGCCCGCTCGGCGCCTATGAGCAGGGTTTCAGCGAGGGCACAGAGAATCTCGCGCGCCTCATTTCGGAAAGCCGCGCGAAGTCGATCATCGGAGGCGGAGATACGATCGCCGTCGTCGAGAAGATGGGCATTTTGGATAAATTCACGTTCGCATCGACGGGCGGCGGGGCGATGATCGAGTTTTTGGCGAAGGGGACGCTGCCGGGAATAGAGGCTCTTAAGTAAGTTCCTAAAAGCAAAAGACTGGTGTATATGCCTTCTCGGAGAACGCGTCCCGGACCTGCTGGCCCGGGCGCTCACTCTCGCCCCGTCGGGCTCCGAGAGTCTCCTCGAAGGCATATACACCAGTCTTTTGCTTTTTGTAATTTACTTGTAACTAAGCGCGCAAGGGGGACTTATTCTCGATGAGCGTGAAATAGCTGCCGTTAAAACCTTGACGGCATTATTTTATAATGCATTATTTATTGCATATGTACTTTGAGCTCCACGTGCTTCGTTATTTACCGCGGTTTATCTTTATCGTTGATACTGATAATTCGCGTGTGGGAAACTTCGAGCGGGAACTGTGCGCCTTTGTCACCGGAATGCTCGACGGATGTCCGAACTCCTCAGCGCAGGAGGAAGCTACGCGATTCACCCTAGAATATCCAGGAGGGAACCCTCTCGCGGGACTCGTCATGGATGATGTATACCAGGAGGGCGGATACCAAGGACCATGCTCGATTTGGCCTACGCCGGGACTATTCAATGACGGTCTCGGTAATCATTATCCCGGCGAGCCATCTCCTGATGAGGAACGGAGATTTCCTGCGTATCAGAGCGTGGCGATCTTTCTCCGTAAACGCCCCGATATCGACATGCTCGAACTTCTCAAGAATCGATCTCGCGCCTTCTCGGACAGAATTGGCGTCAAAGTCGATGGATTCCGTCTGCTTGAGGTAAAGATGAGCTTTGAAACAGTCGCTTGCCCCGTCTGACCCCTCAGCCCCCACTCTCTTGTGGAGGCTTTTTTGTAACCAAACCTATCTGGGCTGACTTGTATTCGGTATATGTGCGGAATAGTCGCTTATGTCGGAAAGAGGGATGCTAAAGAGATACTCCTTGACGGGCTTCAGGCCCTTGAGTATCGCGGGTATGACTCTGCCGGTCTTTTTATACCATCTCTCGGCGCGGTTAAGGCTGTCGGACCGGTGAAGAATCTCCGTGCGAAGCTCGCGCCGTCTGGCCGTGCGGGCGCGGCAGCGAAGCTCTCTCAAAGCGGCATCGCTCATACGCGCTGGGCGACTCACGGCAAGCCAACGGAGGCGAATGCTCATCCCCATACGGGCACGGGCAAAGTCTGGGTCGTCCATAACGGCATCGTCGAGAATTATGCCGAGCTCAAAGAGGCGCTCGTAAAGCGCGGCGACATATTCTCCTCGGAAACGGATACTGAGGTCATACCGCATCTCGTCGAGTCGGCCATGGCGGTCGGGGCTACATTCGAAAAGGCGGTTTTCGAGACCCTGCCGAAGCTTCGGGGCACCTACGGGCTCGCCGTCATGCATGCGGACGACCCTGATACGATCATCGCCGCTCGCATGGGCAGCCCGCTCCTCATCGGTGTGGCGAAAGACGGTAGGTTCATCGCTTCGGACGCTTCGCCCGTCGTCCGCCATACCCGAGAGGTCGTCTATATGAAAGACGGAGACGTGGCTATCCTGACGAAAGATTCGCATGAGATATTCTCCCTCGATCGCCGCAAGCTTTCCCGCGAGAACGAGTCGATAGCCGAGGACTTCGAAGCCGCACGCAAAGACGGCTACGCGCACTTTATGGAAAAGGAGATCATGGAATCCGCCGATGTCGTCAGGAACGCCATCCGCGGCCGCATGGTCGCCAAGGATGGCCTCGTCAAGCTCGGCGGTCTCGAAGCTTTCGAAGAGAGGCTCCGCTCGGCCAAGCGCATCATCCTCGTTGGCTGCGGCACGTCGTACTACGCGGCTCAGGTAGGCGCATATCTCATAGAGGATATGGCTCGGATCCCCGTCACCGCAGAGATCGGCTCTGAACTGCGCTATCGCAATCCAGTAATAACAGGGGATACGGTCCTTGTAGCCTTGTCCCAGTCGGGCGAGACGGCGGACACTCTCGAAGCTATCCGCGAGGCCAAGCGCAAAGGCGCATTCACCCTCGGCATCGTGAACGTCGTCGGCTCGTCGATCGCCCGAGAGACCGATGCGGGCATATATAACCATGCGGGACCGGAGATAAGCGTAGCATCGACGAAGGCCTTCATATCGCAGGTTGCCGCTCTGACTCTCCTCGCCGTGTTCTTGGGCGGACAGCGCGACATGCCTCTCGCCGACCGTCGAAAAGTCCTCGGCGAGCTCGCGCTCATACCGGAAAAGATAGAGTCGATCCTTCGCGGCAAGGCCTCTCTACGCGCCCTCGCCAAGAAGTTCGCGCATAGAGAGAACTTTCTCTATATCGGCAGGCGATACATGCTGCCTCTCGCATATGAAGGGGCGCTCAAGCTCAAAGAGGTCTCGTATGTCCATGCGGAAGCCTATGGAGCGGGAGAGCTTAAACACGGGCCGCTTGCCCTCGTCCAAGATGGTTTTCCAGTCATAGCCCTGGCTCCGCGCGACAGCGTCTACGAAAAGACCGCCTCGAATATCCAGGAGATCCGCGCCCGCGGCGGGGAGGTCATCGCCGTCGCCACGGCGGGGGATAGCGGCATCGAACGCCTGGCGAACCATGTCATCGAGATACCGGCGGCGGACGAGCGCCTCAATCCGATCCTTGCCGCAGTGCCCGTCCAGCTCTTCGCCTATTACGTCGCCGCCGAGCGCGGCCTCGACGTCGACAAGCCGAGGAATCTGGCGAAATCGGTGACGGTGGAGTAGGGGATGAGCGGGACAAGAATAAAAAAGGCAACTCGGGGGAGAGTTGCCTTGACTAGTCTTTACCGGACGATTTCGCATAGCGAAATTGGGAATCGAATTGAGCCATTATCCGTGTTCCCCACTTGACGATGACCCATTCGCTCCCGTGTCCGCCGTAATCGATCATCTTCAGCTTGCCGTCGACGAGAGAGTAGTTCTTGACCTCCGAGAATTGATGGGGGTTGAGGTACGCTTCCTCGTTAGTGATTCTGCGTATCTGATCCCAGAGGTCTATATAATCGCCTTCGTACGGCTTGCTGTACTTCTCTACGTTGACGAGGCCGAAAAAAGAGAAGAAGGTCGGTACGAGAAACGCATTTCGTGTCCTTTTCCAAAGTCGACGCTCTCTCTTGTTTGAAACTATTCCCCTCAGAAGTTTTCCAGAAGCCACATATTGGGATTCGGGAGACCACGTGGAGAAATAGCGCGCGAAGGCCTTCCAATGCTTGTCCCGTATATCGGAGAAAGCTTTCTTGAAGACTTCCTTTGCCCGGATGATCGGAAACTTGATGACTATGCCGAGCGCTGGTAAGACCAGCACGAGGCGGTCCTTACCTTTTACGAAGTTCATTTTATGCTACTAAAGCATATATATGGGTAAAGGTCAAAGTACTTCTAAAGTGGGATTGCATACTAAGTCGGGTCCTTAACTTTTGCCCAAAAGCACGCTCTGTATCTTCTCCGCATTCACCGCAAAATCCTTCTTGTCTCCTGCGACCTTCTGATCGGGATAGACCTGTATGTGCGCATGGGGCACGTCTTCACCCAAGACTTTGGCGATGATGAGGTCGGTGCCGAAGGCTTTTTTCTGGGCGAGCGCGACTTTTTTTGCGACCTCGAAATACTGTCCGACGGTCGGGACGTCCCAGACCCAGCGATAGTGCTTCTTCGTGATGACGAGAGCGTGCCCCGGCGAGAGAGGATTGATATCGAGGAATGCGAGATAGTCCGCGTCCTCATAGACCTTGTGGCAAGGGATCTCTCCCGCGGCTATCTTGCAGAATATGCAGTCTTTTGTTGATTCCATACATAAAGTATATCGCAAAAACCCCGCGCATCCATCGGGACGTATGCTAAAATTCACCCCATGAAGCATTCTCTCCGTTCTGTGTCCGCGACGAAACCCGACGGCTTTTCGGCTTTTTCCGATATCGTAGGCGACCTCTTGCTTTCGCGCGGCGTCAAAACGGCTGCGGAGGCGCAGGTTTTCCTCTCTCCCGATTTCGACCTTCATACGCACGATCCATTCTTGATGAAGGATATGGATAAGGCGGTCGAAAGAGTCTATCGCGCCGTCAAAGAAGGCCAGAAAGCGGTTATTTTCACGGACTACGACGCCGACGGCATTCCGGCAGCAGTCGTTCTGAACGACCTCTTTAAAAAGATCGGCTACAAGAACTTCGAGACATACATCCCACATAGGCATGATGAAGGCTTCGGGCTCAATATGCCGGCGATAGAAGGCTTCGGCGAAGCGGAGGCGAAGCTCCTCATCACTCTCGACTGCGGCATCGCCGATGCGGAGGAGATCGCCCGCGCGGGCAGTCTCGGCATGGACGTTATCGTCACCGATCACCACATGCCGCAGGTCGACCCCGCGGGCGTTCAGGCGCCGCCTCCCGCCTACGCTATCCTCGACCCGAAGATCGCCGACTGCGCCTATCCCGAAAAGATGCTTTGCGGTTCGGGGGTCATATTCAAATTCGCCCAAGCCTTTCTCAAAAAGTACGGCGACGAATTTGGCGTAAAGCCGGGCTGGGAAAAGTGGTCTCTCGACATGGTCGGCATCGCCACCCTCTCCGACATGGTTCCTTTGACCGGCGAGAACCGCGTCTTCGCATACTATGGCCTCAAAGTCGTCAAAAAGACTCCGCGACCCGGTCTCTCCCAGCTTTTCAATAAACTGCGCATCAAGCGCGAATATATAACCGAGGACGATGTCGGGTTTACGATCACGCCACGCATAAACGCCGCCTCGCGCATGGGTGAGCCGCGCGTGGCCTTTGACCTTCTCTCGACCGAAGACGAGGCGCTCGGTGGGGCCTATGCCGACGCGCTCGAGCACGTGAACAACGAGCGCAAAGGCACCGTCGCGGCTCTCGTCAAAGAAGTCAAAAAGATCCTGGCCGAGCGCGACGCCGATGGAAGCCTGGCGGCGAAAAAGGCCATCGTCCTCGGCAATCCCTCATGGCGACCGTCTCTCCTTGGTCTCGTCGCCAACTCGCTCGCTGACGAATATGGGCGTCCCGCTTTCCTCTGGGGCAGAGACGGCGAGGGCATCATCAAAGGTTCCTGTCGTTCGGGACGGGGGAACGGCGCGGACAGTGCCGAAGGCGGTTTTGCGGTCGCACCCATGAGCGTCCTCTCGATCATGCAAAAAGCCTCGCCTGCATTCCTCCAATTCGGCGGCCACGGCGCGTCGGGCGGCTTCGAGGTGGCGAACGACAAGGTCCACACGCTCGCCGAATCCATAGAGAATGCCGCGGCTGAGCTCTCTGTTTCGATCGCGGCCGACCCCGCGCAGGCGCTCGCCGCGAATGGAACGGACGGCTCTATCGACGCTGTCATATCGCTCGAAGACGTCTCATGGGACCTCTACAAAGACATCGAAAAGCTCGCGCCGTTCGGCGTCGGCAATCCGAAGCCTCTGTTCATGATCAAGGGCGCGCTCGTAGACGCGGTGAAATCCTTCGGTAAAGAAGGCAATCACACGGAGATCGCATTCCGCGACCTCGGCGGCCGGAAGATATCGGCGATCCAGTTTTTCCGTGCGAAAGATTCGCTTCCGAAGCATGTCGCCGCTGGCTCGACCGCCGACGTGGTGGTTCATCTAGAAAAGTCGACGTTCAAGAACTATCCTGAGTTGCGGCTACGCATCGTTGATATACTGTAATCATGACAATTACCATTTTCACCGACGGCTCCTCTCGCGGAAATCCCGGTCCCGGCGGCTGGGGCGCGATCCTGCGCACTGACGACAGAGTCATCGAGCTCGGCGGCGGGGAAGACCATACGACCAATAATCGGATGGAGATATCGGCCGCTGTAAACGCCCTAGCGAAAGTCGGTGAGAATGACCTCGTCTCCGACGACGATCGGATCATCCTCCAAACCGACTCGAAGTATCTCATCAACGGCATAACGCAATGGGTCGCTGGCTGGAAAAGGAATGGTTGGAAAACTTCGGCCAAAAAAGACGTCGAGAACCGCGACCTCTGGGAAGCCCTTCATCTGGTCGCGAACGGTCTGCCAATCGACTGGCGATACGTCAAAGGCCACGCCGGACATCCCGGGAACGAACGGTGCGACGAGATCGCCACTGCCTTCGCCGACAAGCGCGATCCGCACCTCTATGAAGGTCCGCGAAAGCTCTATACCATCGACCTCGACGCGGCGCCTTCCGTTTCTATCGCGTCTTCGGCCGCACGCAAGAAGTCTTCGTCGGGCGTAAGGCCGCATTCATATCTCTCCCTCGTCGACGGCATTCTTGAGATCCATAAGACATGGGCTGAATGCGAAGCCCGCGTCAAAGGCGTCAGAGGCGCGAAGTTCAAGAAGTCGATGAGCGCGGAGGACGAGCGCGCGATCGTGAAAGGGTGGGGAATGTAAAATGTCCCTGCGCGTGGGCAGGGACATTAGTCTGAAGCAGGTTCCGTAAAAGGTTTTCTTACACGTCGAGACCTGAGTTTGTTGAGCAGGATTGTTTCCTGCGGCGATACGAGTCTTTTGAGCTTGAGATAGAGCGTGAAGTGTATAAGTTCCTTCTCTAAAAGCTCTTGATAGCCGGGATGCTCTCGGCTGGAAAACGGATGCTCTTTCATCCATGTCCCTAACTCAACGCTCGCGTCGAGCCAGAGATCCCACGCGATCAGTCTCAGTCTCTTCTTCTGCTTCCATTCGCGAACAGACTCGAATATTCCCCATGCGGTACAAAGACCTACGAGAACTAGAAGGACAATTCTAAAAGTGCTCATTTCGCACTACCCTACCACCATAGCTCTTTGATTTCAAATTCATTTTTTCTTCATCTCCGTCTGCTAGGCTGTCGGCGTGAGCAACCGAACTTTTTATACCCTGTTCCTTTCGTTCTTCGCGGGCATATTCGTCGCGTCTTTTGCGACGTTCCCGCGCGGAGGCGCGATTGCAGCGACTCTTTTCTCGGCCTGTATCGCTCTCATCGCCCGCGTCTATTTCAAAAGACGCGGCGCTTTCGGCGCTTTCGCGGCTCTGCTCTTTCTTTTCTCGATCGCTGCCGCATCGTTCGCTCTCGGAGTCGTCCGTTTCCAAGTCTCCCAGTCCGACACCCATCCTCTCGACGTATCTATCGGCAAAAAGACTTCACTCACGGGGATGATATGCGCCGAACCCAACCAAACGGCGACCGGCCAGCGCTTTTGTTTCGAGCCATATTCGGCAAAGGGCATGGATACAGAGAAGTCTCGCGATAGGATTCTCGTCAGTCCCGTCGGTTTCTCGCATTTTCGCTACGGCGATGAGATATCGGTGTCGGGAACGCTCAAATTGCCGAAGAACTTTCAGGCGTACGACGGCGGTCCTACATTCGATTACATCTCGTATCTCGCCAAGGATGATATCCGATATACGATGTCGTTCGCGACCGTCAAAAAACGGGCGGGCGGCAAGGGCAATACGGTGATCGCGGGGCTTATTTGGATCAAGTCCGCCTTCATGGACAAAGTCGACAGGCTTTTACCCGGCACGCCTGCCGCCCTCGTCGGCGGACTGATTCTGGGCGAGCAAGGCGCCTTACCGAAAGACGTGAGCGAGAACTTCCGCCGCTCGGGACTGACGCACATTCTTGTGCTCTCGGGATCGAACGTGACCGTCGTGGCGGAAAGTTTGCTCGCCGTGCTCGCCTTTTTGCCGCGGGCGATAGGGCAGTGGCTCGGCGGGCTATCTATCGTCCTCTTTGCCCTTATGACGGGAGCTTCGTCGACGACCATCCGCGCCACGATCATGGCTCTCATTCATCTTTTTGCCCAAGGCATGGGACGGCGATATGACGTCGTGCGTGCTCTGGTCCTTTCGGCGTTCTTCATGCTCGTTCAGAATCCGCGCATCCTCGCGTTCGATATATCGTTCCAGCTCTCTTTCCTCGCCACGATCGCTGTCATATTTGTCTCGCCCTTGGTCAAAGAGCGCCTAACGTTCGTCACGGAGAAGTTCGCCGTGCGCGAGGTGCTCTCGATGACTCTTTCGGTCCAGATATTCACGCTGCCCTTCATCCTGTCGCAGATGGGCGAGATATCTGTCATCGCTCTCGCGCCGAACCTTCTCGTTCTGCCCATCGTGCCCTACGCCATGCTCGGCGGCTTCGTTACGGGCGCAGTCGGGCTCGCAAGCATCGCTTTTGCGAGGCCGTTCGCTTGGGTTACCAATCTCATGCTCGCATACATGCTCAAGGTCGTCGCTTTCTTCGGCGGACTCTCGTTCGCCACGATAAAGGCGCCCCTCGGAGCGCCTTTTCTTTTCGGATCGTATGCCGTCTATGCCCTCGTCCTTATTTTCCTGTGGCGGCGACGAAATTCGCCTCGATCTTCTTCCAGTTGAGATTGGCGAAGAAATCCTCGATGTAATTCTTCTTGCCTGACGGCTGGTAGTCGAAGACGAACGAGTGCTCCCACATATCGAGGCCGAGGACCATGGCGCAATTATTAAGCTCGCCGAGATGCTGCTCGTCGACCCAGGAGTCGAGGAGCCTGCCGTCTTTGCGGTCGTACCAGAGGACCGCCCAGCCGATGCCGCGGGTCATGCCGAGCGTCTTGAATCTCGCGAGCCATGCTTCGAACGAGCCCCATTCGGCGGCGATGGCCTTTTTAAGAGGGCTCTTATCGCCGAGAGCCGCCGCGCCGTCTGAGAGGGAATCGAAATAGACCTCGTGATTGCGCATGCCGTTGAACTCGAAGCTAAACCTGCGCGAGAGCTCGCCGAGGCCACCGCCAGTCCGACGTTTCTCTCCGACATGG
>CAZQUF010000006.1:0-23554 GCA_964596505.1 uncultured Candidatus Saccharibacteria bacterium
CGAGGAGTCGGGCGAATTAGGCAAGATATTGAAGACCCTCTCCAATTTCTATAGCCGAGAGGTGGTGAACGCCGTCGATACTCTCGTCGACCTCATCGAGCCGGCCATGATCGTGCTTTTGGGCCTCGGCGTGGGCTTCCTGCTCGCATCCGTGCTCATCCCTATCTACAATATCTCGTCGAGCATCTCATAGGCTTAAAATAAGGGGATTTTGTTATCCACAGCCTATCGGGCGCTTAAAAGGGGAGTTTTGTATAATAGGGGAGCTGATATTGGGTCTTTCAGTCGCATTACCGACCCGCCCAAGCGCTTGAAGCTTTATTTTTGAGATTCATCGAGCCTTTGAGCGGAGCGGAAATGGTAGTCATGATTATTGGCTTTATAGATCACTTTAAGAAAGATATGAATAAACGAGATACCAGGGGCTTCACTCTCATCGAACTCCTCGTCGTCATCGCCATCATCGGCATCCTGTCTTCTGTCGTCCTCGCCTCTCTCAACACGGCGCGAAACAAGGGCGCGGATGCGGCTGCCAAGGAGCAGTTGGCGACGATACGTCCTCAGGCCGAGATTTACTACGATTCGAACAGCAATTACGGAACCAACGCAACGACGACCTGTACGTCGGCTACCTGCGCAGCGGGTACAGGTATGTTCTCCGATCCGACGGTCGCGAACCAGCTTCGCGGCGCGTACTCGACCGAGGGCAGTCCTGTCCTCTATGCGGCATACTCGACTGGCTGGGCAGTTGCGGTTCAGCTCAAGGGCGGCGGCGCATGGTGCGTCGACAACACGGGCGCTTCGAAGGCCACGGCTAACATAGTGGCAGGGACGTTCACGACGACTCCAGCGAACTGGACGACCGGCTGTAACTAAAGTCTCCATTGTTTAAAAGCAAAACCGCCTCCCGAGGCGGTTTTGCTTTGCGTGTCTCTTTGCTATAATCACTCCATGATGCGTATCACTCTGAATGGCCTCCGAGGCTTTACTCTCATCGAACTTCTCGTCGTCATCGCTATAATCGGTCTTCTTTCCTCGGTCGTACTCGCGTCTCTCAATGCGGCCCGCGCCAAAGGCGCGGACGCCTCGGTCAAGGACGCGATGAAGCAGCTCATCGTGCAGGGTCAGAACTATATCGACTCCGGCGCGACGAATTTCGGGGTAAGCCTCACGCTCACGCCCGCGGCGGGATCTCCGTGCACCTCCGGCGTCTTCAACGATAACCAGTTTCTTCTTATCCAGCAGAATATCCTTTCGAACGCGGCCACGGGCGCGAGCCTCAAATGCACGACGAACGCGACTGGCGCGAACTGGGCGGTTTCGATCTCCGCGCTCAAGGGAGGCTCGAGCCTCTGTATCGATAACAACAGCGGCTGGTTCAAGGCCTTTACGACCAACGCAGGCGGCTCATGCTCATAATCTATGTCTAAAAAAGGATTTACTCTCGTAGAGATGATGATCGTCATCGCCATCATCGGCATCCTTACGGCGATCGTCGTCGAATCGACGTCGGCGTCGCGGGCCAAGGCGCGCGATACGCGCCGCATAAGCGATATCAAAGAGATACAGCTCGGCCTCGCCGTCTACTACGACGTGAATAGGGATTATCCGACTGCGGCCACGAATAATATCGGCATCCTTTCGACTACGCTCGTCGCCCAAGGCTTCCTGCAGTCGTTGCCGGTCGATCCGATGGGCGGAGTTTCGTATGAATACCTTTCAGCGGCGGGCACCAAGACATACTGCCTCGGCGCTACGCTCGAAGACCTGAGTTCAAACCCCGGCGACAATTCTTCCTGCACCACGGGCGGCACGGCGAATTATAAGGTGCAGCCTCCGAAATAATGGATCCCATCTCTCTTCTCACTTCTGCGGTCTTGTTCGTCTTCGGCCTGATAATCGGCAGCTTTTTGAACGTCGTTATCTTTCGCGCCAATACCGGAATGTCGGTAGCCAAGGGCAGGTCGGCGTGCTTTTCCTGCGGCAAGACGCTCGAATGGTACGAGATCATACCGCTCGCGAGCTTTCTCATGCAGCGGGGCGCCTGCCGGAAATGCGGATCGAAGATATCGTGGCAATATCCCGTAGTCGAGCTGGCCGGGGGACTGGCCTTCGTCGCGGCATATGCTGTCGTGCCGAGCGCTTTCTCGGGGCCGTGGACGGCGTTCGCGGTCTTCGCCCTCTCTGCGGCGCTCCTGTGCCTCTATATCGTCATCGTGGCCTATGACCTCCGGCACAAGATCATTCCTGATCTCTTTTCGTATTCCGCAGCTCTGGTAGCGCTCGGTCTTTTTGGGATCTCGAGCCTGACTTCAGGAGCGATCGATCCTTTCCGCGCCGTCGCTGGTCCGACGCTCTTCCTCTTTTTCTGGTTCTTCTGGTATGTCTCCCGCGGGAGATGGATGGGCCTCGGCGACGGCAAGCTGGCGCTCTCGGTGGGCTGGGCTCTCGGACTGTCGCCGGGAATAGCGGCCCTACTCATGTCGTTCTGGATAGGCGCGATCGTCTCTCTCCTCGTCATGGGTTTCCAAAGCGTCTTTTCAAAGAAGCGCCGGCTCGGCCTGAAGAGCGCTATACCATTCGGCCCGTTCCTCGTCCTCGGATTCCTCATCGCCTTCCTCTGGCATGCGGATATCCAGGGAATTTTGTCCTATTTGGCGCTCTAGCGCTATAATAGAGAGACATGAAGCAACAAGGATTCACTCTCGTCGAACTCCTCGTCTCGATCGCCATATTCTCCGTCATCACGACTGTCGCAGTCTTCGGCAATGCGCAGTTCAACGGCAGCGTCCTTCTCACCAATCTCGCCTACGAGATCGCGCTCTCTATCCGTCAGGCTCAGTACTACGGCATATCGGTCAGGCAGAATAGCTCCGCGAGCTTCAATTCTGGCTACGGCGTAGATTTCAAGACCTCGTCGCCTGCGGCTTATACCCTCTTCGAAGACAAGTCCGGCGGTTCGGCGAACGTCTTCGACTCCGGCGATCCGATCGTCCAGAACTACACCATCGCCAAAGGCAACAAGACCGGCAAGATCTGCGTCGACGGCAATTGTTCCCATACTACGATCGATATATCGTTCATCCGTCCGAATCCTGATGCCTATATAACGGCCGATGGCGCGACGGGCACGTTCTTCGGCAAGGCGGAGATCTGCGTCGTATCGCCCCAAAGCCTCAAGCGCAAGATCACTATCGAGTCGACGGGACAGATATCCGTAGATACCGACGCGTCGGGCATATGCAGCTCATAGAGCGACCATCATGAAAAAAGGATTCACCCTCATCGAAGTCTTGGTCTCAGTCTCCATATTCGCTATGGTCATGCTCATCGCGACCGGGTCGGTCTTTTCTATCGTGGCCGCGAACAAGAAGACGCACGCTATCAAATCGGTCATGACGAACCTCAACTTCGCCCTCGAGAGCATGATGCGCGAGATACGCCTCGGCTCGCGCTATGCCTGCGGCCAGTCGATCCCCCTCGATACGGCCGCCGATTGCCAGTCGGGCGCTTCCGTATTCCGTTTCAAGGCGAATCGCGACGTCGGCAATTCCGACGCGCCGGGCGCCTATAACCCGGACGACATATACGATCAGATTGAATACAGCATCTTGAACGGTCAGATCATCAAGAAGGTATATGACGCGAGCGGCAACACGAACTTTGCCATCACTGCAGCCGAAGTCCATGTCACCTCGCTCATGTTCTATGTGACCGGAGCGATGACGGTCGGTCAGCCGAAGGTCGTCATCACCGTCCAGGGATATTCAGGCTCCAACGATACCCAGTCGCAGTTCGATATCGAGACGACCGTTTCCCAGAGGGCGATAGATTCATAATCAAGGCGCATGAAAACTTCTCTGACACAAAAACGCGGATTCACGCTCGTCGAGGCGATGGTAGCCATATCCATCCTCTCTCTCGCCGTGACCGGACCTCTGGTCATCGCCTCAAAGGGGCTCGATTCCGCTATATATGCCAAGGATCAGATCACAGCCTTCTATCTTGCCCAAGAGGCGATCGAATATGTGCGAAACGTGCGCGATACGAATCGCATCACGGGCGCGGCCTGGCTCAACGGGCTCGACGCATGCCTGCCGGATGCGAGCGGCAATCTCCAGCCGTGCGAGATCGACGCGCGCAAGACCGACTTTACGTCCCCGGGCGCCATCCAGGTCTGTCCGGTCGGGACGTGCGACCCTTTGACGTTCGATGCGGACAATACGAGCTCGTGGTACGGCATGTACGGCTACGGCATCGGCAACCCGACCAAGTTTACGAGGACCATCACGATAGACAACAGGGCGGGGGCGTCCAAGCAGGCGGCCGTATCCGTCACGATCGCCTGGAATACCAATCTCTTCTCGCCGCCGCGGACGTTTACCGTGCAAGAATATCTTTTCAACTTCTGATATGAAAACGCATACCATTCCTCATGCCAACCAATCCGGATTCGCCATGCTCTTCGCCGTTTTGACCGCGAGCGTGCTCCTCGCCATCGGCCTTTCGATATTCAACCTGACGGTCAAGGAGCTCGTGCTCTCGTCTTCCGGCCGCGAATCGCAATTCGCTTTCTACGCCGCCGATACGGGCGCCGAGTGCGCTCTCTACTGGGACTTGAAAGGCAAGGATGTCTTCGCAACCTCGACGAACGAGCGCGCGCCCGTGCCGACCACTCCCGATTGCGTCGACTCGCTCGGCCAGCAGCAGCTCTTGTGGACCGACTACGACGCTCCCGGCGACTTTGTCCCGTATTCGGTCACCGATTCTTCCGGCCATGTCAAAAGCTATTCGCCCGGCAGAGGATTGAATTACGCTGTCACCCAGTTTAGCCTCAATATCCCCACAGACGTGCCTCTCTACTGCGCGATCGTCACAGTTATCAAGGATTCCTCGAGCGGCATCCTCACGACGACCGTCGATTCGAGGGGCTACAACACCCCGTGCTCGGATACCATCGACCAAAACAGATTGGAGAGAGCCTTGAAAGTTTCGTATTAGAGTACGAGAGAGTTCTGAAAGGAAACACACCCTTCTCGGAGCACGCGTCGCGGCCTTGGAGGCCGCGCGCTCACTCTCGCCCCGTCGGGCTCCGAGAGTCTCCTCGAAGGGTGTGTTTCCTTTCAGAACTCTCTCGCTTTCTAATCCTAAAAATCGTAATCTATCTATATGTCTAAGGCATCGAAGGATATCCAGGCGCGGGCGGGGAAGTTGAGAAAGTTGATCGAATATCATCGCGGCCTTTACCATACCCATGACAAGCCGGAGATAGCCGATACGGCCTACGACAGCCTCGTAAAGGAACTCGAAGATATCGAGGCGGCGTATCCCGAGCTCAAGACGCCTGATTCGCCGACCGAGCGGGTGGGCGGCGCGCCTTTGCCCGAGTTCGTCAAAGTGACCCACAAGGTGCCCCAGTGGTCTTTTAACGACGCTTTTAGCGAGGACGATATGCGCGACTTCGATGCGCGGGTCAAGAAATTTATGAAAGCCGAGCTCGGCGAGGGCCGTTCGGACAAAGGCGTCGCGGGCGTTGCCCTCGTTCCGACCTATACCTGCGAGCTCAAGATCGACGGGCTCAAGATCGTTCTCGAATATCAGAAGGGGATTCTCGTCCGCGCAGCCACGCGCGGCGACGGCGTCGTGGGGGAGGATGTCACGGCGAACGTTCGCACTATCCATGCCGTACCTTTGAAGCTGACGAAACCCCTCGATATCATCGTCGAAGGCGAAGTCTGGATGTCCAAAAAGAATCTCGAGCGTTTGAATGTCGAGCGGGCCAAGGCAGGCGAGCCGCTCTTCGCCAATCCGCGAAACGTCGCTGCGGGCTCTATCCGCCAGCTCGATCCGAAGATCGCCGCATCGCGCAGGCTCGACAATTTCGTCTACGATATCGCGCGCATCGACGGCAAGATGCCGACGAGCCAGACGGAAGAGCTCGCGTTTATCGGGGAGCTCGGCTTCAAGGTCAATCCGCATCATGTCCATGTCTCCGATATCGAGGGCGCGATCGCGTACTGGCGCGAATGGCAGAAGAAGGCGCCGAAAGAGGACTATCTCATCGACGGCGTCGTCATCAAGGTCGACGAACGTCGCTACCAGGAAGCGCTCGGCTACACGGGCAAGGCGCCGCGCTGGGGCATCGCTTTCAAATTCCCGGCTGAACAGGTCACGACGGTTCTCGAAGATATCGTCTTTCAGGTGGGAAGGACGGGCGTCATCACCCCTGTGGCGGTCTTGCGGCCCGTTCTCGTCGCCGGTTCGACCGTGTCTCGCGCGACGCTCCACAACGAGGACGAGATCAAACGACTCGACGTCAGAATAGGCGATACGGTCGTCTTGCAGAAGGCCGGCGACGTCATCCCCGACATCGTCAAAGTCGTGACCGAGCTCCGTCCGGCTAAATCGAAGGCTTTCGTCTTCCCGACCCATATAGAAGAGTGCGGAGGAGACGGCCGGATCGAGCGCATCCCCGGCCAGGCGGCCCACCGCTGCGTCGTGCGCGACTCGCATACGCTCCTCCAGAGGAAGCTGCGCTATTTCACCTCGCGCGCAGCTCTCGATATAGACGGCTGCGGCCCTGCAGTCATCGACGCCTTGCTCGAGGCGGGACTCATATCGACGTTCGCCGATCTCTTTACGCTCAAAAAAGGCGATGTTCTCGCTTTGCCGCGATTCGCCGAGAAGTCGGCGGACAATCTCATCGCGTCCATAGATAAGGCGCGCGATACGACTTTGCCGCGGCTCATCACGGGCCTTTCCATCGACCACGTCGGGGAAGAGACGGCGCATCTTTTGGCGGAGAATTTCAAAACTATAGACGCGATCATGGATACGGCGGCCAAGGGCGAGTCAGGCCAGGAAAAGTTCGAGTCGATCGCCGGCATCGGCCCCGTCGTAGCAGCCTCTCTCGTCGCGTGGCTCTCCGACAAGACGCATCGCAAGATGCTCGACAGGCTTTTGAAGCAGGTCCGCATCCAGAAGGTCGCCGTTCCTGCGGTAGGAAAGTTTTCCGGTCTGACGTTCGTCCTCACCGGCACGCTGCCCTCGCTCGAGCGCGCTCTCGCTGAAGACATGATCCGCGCCGCGGGCGGCGACGTCTCGTCATCCGTCTCGAAAAATACCTCATACGTCCTCGCGGGCGAGAACCCCGGTTCCAAGCTCGCCAAAGCCGAATCTCTCGGCGTGAAAGTGATAAGGGAGGAGGAGTTTAGGAGGATGCTCTGATAAGGGAGACAGACAACTTGACTTACTCCGTACTTCCGTAGTATAATGTGAATTGAATTACCAACCTGTCTGTCTCATGAAAACCCTCGTCCTCCTGTTCTTTTCAATCCTCAGCATCGCGCATGCTCAGTTAACTGCCGGCCGTCTCGACCTCGCTACCAATGTCGTCCAAGCCGGCGAAGTCCGGGCGACCGTCATGTCCATCCAGCTCAGAGCCAACGGCTCCGACTACAGGCCTACGGACATCATCCTCACGCTCGGCGGCGCAGACTTCTCTCACCCGGCGGCGGTATACACCAAGGTCTTCAAGACTATGTATATCGTCGACGACCGGGAGAACGTCCTCGCAAAGACCGATCTCAATGCGTCGACGGTGAGCCTCGTCGGCAACGAATACAAGCTCGATATCAGTCTCGCTGGGTCGGATTATTCCGTCCTCGACGGGGCCACTCGAACGCTCAAGGTCGAAGCCGACATATATTCGTCTATCCAGATGCAATATCAAGGCATGTACGAGATCGACCTCAGGCCGTTCGACCTGACCTATGCCGATGCCAACGGCACGGTCGATTATACGGGCCAGCCCCTCGTGCAGTATTTGTTCGCTGCTGATAGCGGATCTGCTGTGCCGGAGCCGTCTTCGTGGGCAGCGATCGCCGGCCTCGGGGCCATCGGTCTAGCGGTCTCCAAGCGATACTGGCGTCGATAAAGTAATCTCAAGCCGCGCCACGGGGCGCGGTTTTTTTATGCCGCGATCTTCCTTATTTATTCACCTCTGGCATATGTCGAGTGAAAAAAAGGCCTATGTTTGCTATAGTGTTTTCCATGATAACCCGCGACGAGATCGTGAAATTGGCCCAGCTCTCGAGGCTCAAGCTCTCTGAGGAGGAGATCGTCCGTATGCAGGGCGAAATGTCGTCGATTTTGGACTACGTCGATACGCTGAAGACTGCCGCAGGCGCAGAGACCGGACCAGTCATGTCGATCAACAAGAACGTCATGCGCGCGGACGAAAATCCGCACGCGGGCGGCGAATTCACCGATAGGCTCATCGCCCTCGCGCCGCGGAACGAGACTACAGCGGAAGGGAAGTTCGTGAAGGTAAAGAAGATATTATGATCGACCTCAAGAATCTCACCATCAAGAAAGCGCACGATGCCCTCGTCAAAGGCGATTTTACCGCGCGCGACCTCGCCCAGGCTTACCTCGACGCGATCAAAGCGAAAGACGGCGATATCCACGCCTACCTCGAAGTCTACGACGACGTCCTCGCCCAGGCCGACGAGGCTGACAAGAAGATCGCCGCGGCAAAGAAATCTGGCGCGTCGAGCAGCATACATATGCTCGCCGGTATTCCCATCGCTCTCAAAGACAACATGCTCCTCGAAGGCAAGCGCGCCGGTTCCGCTTCGAAGATACTCGAAGGCTACGTCGCGCCATACACGGCGACAGCGGTTCATAAATTACGCGAGGTCGGAGCGGTCTTTCTCGGCCGGACGAATATGGACGAATTCGCCATGGGCGGCTCCACCGAGAATTCGGCGTACGGTGTGACTAAAAATCCCTACGACCTCTCTCGCGTTTCCGGCGGCTCGTCCGGCGGCTCTGCGGCGGCGGTAGCGGGGGACATGGCTCTCGCTTCGCTCGGCTCCGACACAGGCGGCTCTATCCGCCAGCCAGCGTCCCATTGCGGCGTGATCGGCCTCAAGCCGACTTACGGCTCGATCTCGCGCCACGGACTCATGGCTATGGGTTCGTCTCTCGACATCATCGGGCCTTTCGGCAAGACCGTAACCGACGCCGAGATCCTCTTCGACGCCATGAAAGGCGTCGACCGCTACGACAGCACGTCTATCGACGTCGCTTCGGCGCAAAAAGGCGCCAAACAGCCCAAGGTCATCGGCGTGCCGCGTGACTTTCTCAAGGGCGACGGTATCGATCCTGCCGTCATGAAGACGTTCGAAGATGCCATAACCCGCTTCAAATCGCTCGGCTACGAGATCCGCGATATAGAGCTTCCGAACATCGAATATTCTTTGGCTGTCTACTACGTCCTCATGCCTGCAGAGGTGTCGACGAACCTGGCGCGCTTCGACGGCGTCAAGTACGGTTTCCATAAGGACGGTAAAGATTCGATCGACGACTATTTCGAGACGCGCGGCGCAGGCTTCGGCCACGAGGCTCGCCGCCGCATCATGCTCGGCGCCTATGTGCTCTCGGCCGGCTATTATGACGCCTATTACAACAAGGCCTCGACCGTCCGCGAGCTTTTGAAGAAGGACTTTGCGAATGCTTTCGCATCCGTCGACGCCATCATCACGCCGACATCGCCCTCGCCGGCCTTCAAGATGGGGGAGAAGACCGCCGATCCTGTGGCTATGTATCTCGAGGATATATTCACTGTCACGGCCAATCTCGTCGGCGTGCCGGCCATGTCTATCCCCGCCGGATTCAAGGCGATTCCCGGCGAGGGCGGCGCTGAGGCCAAAAAACTGCCCATCGGCCTCCAGATCATCGCCGACAACCGACGCGAAGACGTCCTCTTCGCCCTCGGCAAGAAATTCCTCGGCGAGGTAGAATAGAGGGGTCACCGGCACTCTATGGACAAAGTCAATTTCCTCAATCTCGAATACATATTCCTGCGCATCGTCGAGTTTTTCAAGAATTTCGACATCGTCGCCATCCTCAACTGGTGCATATACTGGCTCGACCTCCTCAAGCCTTTTGCTATCGTCCTCTGCGCGTTCCTTTTCTTCGTCATCGTCTACGGGCGCGTAAAGCTCGGTAAGCTCGAGGAAGCCGAAGAGAAGAAGTTCCATTCCAAGCGCCTCAAAGAGGCCATGGCCGAGCCCGGTCACGATCCCGTCCTCAACCAGAAATGGCAGGAAGTCATCGCCCACATCAACTCGACCAACCAATCCGACTGGAGGCTCGCCATCCTCGAGGCCGACATCATGCTCGGCGACATCCTCGAGAAGATGGGCTACCAGGGCGACTCCATCGGCGACAAGCTGAAAGGCATCGACAAGAGCGAATTCGTCACCCTCGACCTCGCCTGGGAAGCCCACAAGGTCCGAAACCAGATCGCCCACGAGGGAAGCGATTACCTCCTCAACGAGCGCGACGCCAAGAAGACCATCGACATGTTCAAGAGGGTCTTCGAGGAGTTCTACTACATCTAGGCGCCCAAATCGTGGTCCTATAATAGGCCTTGCTACCAATAACCAACTCTGGTATAATTGTCTTTACCTCGCTTTCCCGACGTACTATAGGCGAGGCTCATACTATCGCGGGGTAGAGCAGCCTGGTAGCTCGTCAGGCTCATAACCTGAAGGTCGTTGGTTCAAATCCAACCCCCGCAACAAGTTCTCGGTTATACTCGTTATCGGCAAGGATCGGCCATGCTTTCACGGCCATACCACGCGCTCTTTTCAGGTCCAGGAACAGGTTCGAGCCGAAAACTTTTTTGGCTAACACTTTCCTCTCTGAGAGAGAACCCGTCTCCGCGATTTTAGCTAGGTTTCTGGCGTCTAAAATCCAGTTTCGGAACGGTTCGAGCCAAGGTTTCTGACCCTTGCTGAGTCGCGTTATCTCTTCTTCAAGAGTCCTCTTCTGGCTCATGAGGTTTGCTCTCCGTTCGGTGTACGTTTTGGCGTCAATGCCAGCGTCTAGACGCATTTCAATCAGGCGTCCGATTTTTAGTTGGATACTCTGAACCTCCGTTTGCTTCTGCGCAACGAGTGCGGCAGAATCCCTTGCCGCCTGTTTTTCTTCACCGTCGAGCAAGGCAAGAATGTGATCCGCCCAATCCGGATGGAGTGTATATTTTAAGAGTAGTTTAGAAATCTGGGTGGCAAGCGATTTCTCACGCACATACGGCTGGGTACACCTTCTCCGGATTACGTTTTTCTTTGTGCATCGATAGTACGTGTGACCTTTTTGAACCTCGGCAGTTATCGCACCGCCGCATTCAGGGCATCTCGTCACCGATTTCGGCATCTACGACGACCAATATTCGGCATGGCAGAGCGGCGGTCGGACGCCTCTCGCTCTTTCTGGCTATTTCTCTACGATCGACGGTCAAGGCTATCGCGTCATCTCGTCGGTTTCTGACCTGAAGCATCTTCTTCCGTTCACGCATACCGACCTGAGCTCGACGCGCTTCAAGATCGCGGCAGGAAGCCCTCTCGCATTGCCCGCCGGCTTCTACATCCCTTATTTCAAAGCTCAAGAGTTCGATGGCAACGGCGTCGAGCTCGACGGCCTGTCTGTAGACATCCCGGGAAATAACTATTTGGGTCTTTTCGGCACGGTCGATACGGGCAGTACGATCAAGGATATAGATCTGTCGAACGCTCAGGTAAACGGCTGGTATGCCATAGGGTCGCTTGCGGGCGTCCTTACGGGCAGCGCGGTCGAATATGCGACGTCGACGGGTACGGTCGCAGCCGACGTCTCCGTCGGCGGCTTGATCGGCATCGTCGATCAGTCGTCTCGGGTATCGACTTCTTCGGCATCCGTCGATGTTACGGGAAGGTCGGTCGAGGGCAACGCCTCAGAGAGAGTTGGCGGCTTTGCAGGCGAAAGCAGCGGGCTCATTAACGGGACGCGCGCCACGGGGTCTGTCTCCGGTCATGTCGGAGACCCGAGCTCTGGTGAATTCGGCGGCTTTGTCGGGCGCAATAGGGGCACTATCACAGGCTCGTACGCTCTCGGAGATGTCACCGAGTCGGGAGGCGGAGATAACATACGCTATGGCGGCTTCGCAGGTTCCGAGGAGGGGCCCGTCTACGACTCGTATTCGACAGGCACGGTCAGGGCAAGCGGTACGGGCGATGAGGCGCTCGGCGGCTTCGCGGGCTACATCTTTTCAGGGCCGGTGGTTCGCTCGCATGCGACGGGCGATGTCATATCGAGCGGCGATACCGTCGATTCTCTCGGCGGCTTTGCCGGCGGTATAAACAGCGGCACGACGACCGATTCATACTCCACTGGTGACGTCGTCTCGAACGGAGGGGCAGGTTCCAGTTCCATGGGAGGCTTCGCGGGATATTCGTATGGAGATATCGTCGATTCATATGCCACGGGAAATGTGACAGCCGCAGGCGATGCCTATAACCTCGGCGGCTTCGTGGGCTTTTCGGACGCGCGTATCGTCGATTCAGCCGCAACGGGCGATGTAACCGGCAATGCGGTGCTCGGCGGCTTTATAGGAGATTGCGCCCGATTTACTCCGTACCAAATGCTCTCGTCGGTCTCGGCGACGGGAAACGTCACTGCCCGGGGCGCCGACTCGGCTAAGGTGGGCGGTCTTGTAGGTCAATTAGACTGCGGCATCCAGAACGCATTCGCTCATGGCGATGTGTCGCTCGATCATTCTGCGACAGGCGCGCCGCAGTTTTTCGGTGGTCTCGTCGGGAATATGACGGACATCGGCTCAGTCCTCGACTCATACGCCTCTGGCGACGTTCGCGCAGGGATTGCCACCGATGTGGGAGGCCTCATCGGTCATCTCGATAGCGGCGGATCGAATGCAGTGACAAACAGCTTCTCTCAAGGATCTGTGGCCGGCGCGAGCCTTGTCGGCGGCTTCATAGGTTCCAATGATAGCAACGCGCTTTCTAACGATGCCTGGTTCGTCGGCGCGGCAGAGAACGCCGTCGGTGGAGGCCTGGATAACGGCGTCGCGCATCGCCTATCGAGTCTTTCGTATGGAACGGACGAAACGAACGTATTTGCGCTCGACTCGACGAGCCACGCGGTCTACGCCTTCGGCGGTACATCGCCCTGGGACTTTTCTTCGGTCTGGACTTCGTTCGGCGCGGTTCCTCCTTTATTGAGGAGCATGCCCATCGGATCAATCGCATCGCATACCGTAACCATATCCGCAGGGCAGGGAGGCTCAGCCGATCTTTCGGGAGTCGAGACGGTGGGGGACGGGTCGGATCTCACCCTTTCTTTTACCCCCGAGAGCGGTTATTCCATAAGCGGCGTCAGCATCGACGGTACGTCGGTCGGAGCAATCGCTTCATATACGCTCAGCGATATTGTCGCGGACCATGTCGTTTCCGTGTCGTTTTCGCGAAATGCAGTTGCTCCGACAGGTACTACAGCGAGGTCGTCAGGCAGATCGGTCCAAAGCAGGATACGCAACCTCGCTGCGGCAGGGAATCTCGCCGCCGTGGATCAACTGAAGGCTCAGTATCCATATCTTCTGCCCGTCGCAGCAACAGCGGTTTCTGGCGCGCCTCGATTCGGGCGCGATCTCCAAAAAGGCTCGAGCGGCGCGGACGTGCTCGCGCTCCAAAAGTATCTGAACAGCGCTGGTTTCGAGGTCGCGTCGTCCGGTCCGGGTTCTTTGGGGCACGAGACGGATTTTTTCGGCGCCGCGACGCGCGCGGCTCTCGCGAAGTTCCAGAAAGCGAAAGGTATCTCTCCCGCGCTCGGATATTTCGGCCCGAAGACGCGGGAATACATCGAAAGTCGCTGATGATTTAATATGAAAGGAGAGGCCAACGATAAAACCGCCTTTCGGCGGCCTTATCTCCAGGTCTAGGAGACAAGCTATTGACTTTAGTGTTACGTATGATATAATATGATAGGAAATACTCCACGCTCCGAAATTCATATATCGAGCGTTATCGAGGCTCAAGATTCCCATCGGAATCGGCAGCTAAGGTAGAAACCTGATACACAGTCGACGCCCGCCAAAAGCTGGCCCACCGACGGGAGGAATCCCTATCAGGAATCAAGGGTACATATGTTGTTTGAAAAAAATCCGCCGAAAGGCTCCTACACCGACGCTCTCGTAACTCGGTGGAACCAGATCCAGAGCGCGAATCTATGGAAGGTGCTCGACGCCTTGGCTCTGTCGAAGAGGCGCTACGAGCTCATCGATAGGCTCACGCTCGTTGCGGCCCTCGTAGTCGTATTCGGAGGGATAGGTACTTTGCACTTCATCCTGCCGAATCCGTTTATCGCAGAAGGATCCAGGGCCTTAGAGATCGCGCTGGCCAACATGGCTTGCGTCTTTGCGGGGTTTTCCATCCTGGGCTTGAGTCACTGGATCGTCACTCGGAAAAAGGCGGCTGATAAAGTGGCTGCTGACGCGAGCGACTATGTTCTTATGATGGAGAAGTTCATCCGTCTTTGCACAGGTTTCGATCTGGACAGCCCATCAAAGAAGACCTTCGGAGATACCGTCAGTCTTGCCGTGACTCTTCTCGGCAAGGTACGCGACCACGATAGGGATTACCACTGCGGCGAGCATGTCTTTCGAGAAACCTTCCTGATTTGCAAAGGGTTGGATCTCGTTCAGGGCACTCCCGACGGGTTTCTGAGCCGGTTGGAGAAGAAGTAATGCGATTTTCGGGGCCAGACGCGCGTCTGACCCCTTTTCATATGCGGGTACGAGACCATTTGCTATACTCCCTCTATCTATGCTCGACGAATCATCGCACATCCGCTGGGACGAGATCGGCCGTATCCTCTTCCGGAATGTCTTTTTGCTCGTGAACGGCCTCGTGCTCGCCGTCATCGTCTCTCTCATCGCCTTCGGAGACATCCAGGCGGGGATATTCTTGAGCATCGTACTTTCCATCAATATCCTCGCAGGCCTTTCCCAAGAGCTCCGCGCTTGGTTTACCTTGCGCAAGCTCGAGCTTTTGACGACGCCGCATACCGTGCGTATCTCGGCAGACGGCTCTCAGGAGTCCATCTCTCTCGGCGAGATACGCAAGGGCGATCGCATCGCATTAAAGAACGGAGATCAGGTTCCCTGCGACGGCACGGTGGGGGATTCGCAGAATCTTGAAGTCAACGAAGGCCTTATTACGGGCGAGTCGGATTCGGTGTCTAAGGCGAACGGCGAGACCGTCGCCGCCGGAAGCATCGTCACGGCCGGTTCCGCCGTCGTGACGGCCGGGGCTGCGTACCGAGAGAGCCGTATCGCCCGCATGACCGAAGGGGTCAAGAGGTATTCTCCGAGCTCGAGCCCTATACAGCGCTCTATCGCTGCGAGCGTCCAATATTTCGGCTACGCGCTGGTCGTCTTGCTCGCCTACGCCCTCATCCGCGCTTCCTTCTCCCATGAGACGCTCATCGGAGCGGTCAAAAGCATCGGCGCCCTCACGAGCGCGGTGATCCCTCAGGGACTCGTCTCTGCGGCGACGTTCTTGTTCGCCTACGGCGCCCTGCATCTTTTCCGGAGGAACGTGCTCATTCAGGAAGTAAACGCCACGGAAAAGCTTGGGCGCATCAAGAATCTCTGCATGGACAAGACGGGAACGCTCACCGAGAACTCGATCGTCGTAGAGAGCATGTCCGTCCCCGTGGGCGTCGTCGAGGCGGAGGCTCGCAGGCTTGCCGCGAACTACATCGCCGGTTCAGGAGACGCATCCCGAGCCATAGACGCTATAGCTTCGTATGTCGGCAAGGGCGACCAGACCGGCGTCATTGAAAAGACTCCTTTCTCTTCGTGGCGGCGTTTCGGGGCGGTGCGCATCAAAAGCGCCGCCGAGGACGTTACGGTCATTGCCGGGTCGCCCGATGTGATCAGCCCGCATCTTTCTGATGAAAAAGAAAAGAGCTGGATTGAGCAGCTCGTAGGGAAAGAAGCTCGGCAGGGGAAGCATGTCTTTTGCTTCGCGATCGTGAAAGGGGTCGTTATACCTCAAAGCCTCGAGGGGCTAGGGCTCTCGATCGTCTCGGCATTCGTTTTCAAGAGCAATCTCAGGGAGGGCATACATGATACCGTCGATTTCTTCCAAAAGCGCGGCGTGCGCATACGCATCATATCGGGCGATAGCCTCGATACGACGCGCGCCGTCGCGGCGCTCGCCGGAGTCCTCGATTCCGAGAAATCTATCACCGTAAAAGAGGTCGAAGCCTGGAGCGAGGCCGATTTTGACCGACAGGTAGGAGCATACTCGGTATTCGCCGTTATAAGCCCCGAACAAAAAGAGCGGCTCATCTCCGCCTTCAAAAAGGACGGCTTCACGGCCATGATAGGAGACGGCGCGAACGATGCCTTGGCTATAAAGAAGGCTGATCTCGGCATCGCCATGTTCGACGGCGCTCCCGCGACGAGGCGCTTGGCTGCTATCGTTTTGACCAATAACAGCTTCGCCGCCTTGCCTGGTGGCGTCGAGCTTGCCGATAGCATCATTAAGAATATGGAGATCGTCGCCAGCATCTTTTTGAATCAGTCGTTCGTCGCTGTTTTCCTGTTCGTCCTTCTGAGCGGCTTCGGCTATGCCTTTCCGTTTACGCCGCTCAATATCACCCTCATCAATTATTTCGCCGTCGGTCTGCCATGGCTCCTCGTCTCGTATTGGGCCATCAGGCCTGAAAAAAGGACGATAATGGCAAGCTCGAGCGCTTTTCTACGCAAGATACTGCCTTTTATCGTCTGGTCTGCGGTCGTCGAGTCTGTGGCGGCTGGGGCGATCTTTCTCTTCAGTCCCGCGCCTGCCCGGATGCTCGAATCGAGCGCGCCCGCGATCGTCGCGCTGATAGCTCTTGGCTTCGTATTTTTCGTAGGAGCGGCGCGGATGTATCTGGGGACGCTTACGTCCGCGCAAAAAAGACAGATCGCCTGGCTCGGCGCTCTCTCGGCGCTCCTTACCTTCGCGGCCTTCGCTTTCGGACTTTCGAGAACGTTCTTCGGCCTTATTCCCGTCGCGTTGAGCACGGCGACGTCGTATGCTATGCTCGCCGTTCTTGCCATCGGCGCAGTCGTCCAAAGCATCTTCACCATGAGGTTTTTCACACAGAGATCCCTCAAGTCAAAACGATAAAACCGCCTTTCGGCGGTTTTATCGTTCGTATCCCATCTGGTCCGTCTCGTGGGCGCGACTCGTCATAATGCAATGATATCAGCTCAAGCTTTCAAAAGTCAATACTTTTTGAGCCGGCTGAGGGAATCGAACCCTCGGGATACGAATGACGAGTCGTGTCCCGCCTCAAGACAGCCGGCTCCAAAGACTGTATCAAAGAGAGATTAAATAAAGATGAAGACGAGCGAGCTTTGCTATATACTTTGAACTATGTCTATCAATGAACTAGAGAGAATAAAAAACGAATTCGTCCGTCTCGGCCTCCATCCCGAATATCTCGAGCACGAGCCCGTCATCACGAGCGAGGACGCGGCAAAGACCCGCGGCTTCGAGCTCCGGCAGGGCATAAAGTCGCTCCTCTTTACCGACGGCAAGGGCTCATGGGCCATCGTCGACGTTCCTGCCGACAGAAAGGCTCATATGAAAAAAGTCGCGGAGGCCCGCGGCTGGACGAAAAAGGACGTCAGGATGGCGACGCCAGAAGAGGTGCTCGATATAACCGGCTGCGAGGTCGGTTCTGTGCCGCCTTTTGGGCACAAGACGCCCGTTCCTATACTCGTCGACCGGAACGTCTTCGATAACCAGATAAGCGCTTTCAATATCGGCTTACGCACGAATTCAGTGAAGATAGCTA
Source organism: uncultured Candidatus Saccharibacteria bacterium (assembly GCA_964596505.1). Classification (GTDB taxonomy): domain Bacteria; phylum Patescibacteriota; class Minisyncoccia; order Phycocordibacterales; family UBA6065; genus UBA6065. The sequence goes on from CAZQUF010000006.1 coordinate 17,698, forward strand.
CGTCAGAGATGAAGACGCTCTTTGGCGCCATCAGCGCGATCGAAGGGGAGTTTACGAAAACTGAAGAGGCGCCCTCATTGGACGCCCCTACGGCTCCTGCGTAACCCTTCTCCTTAACCCTCCTTAACCTTTGCCCTGTAAACCTGCGCCGCTCGCGCTCTCGTGCACGTCGAAGGTAAATCGATAGTCTTGATTTGCTATCCGCGTTCCGGCGAGGGCCTGCGGATCGACCGATGTGAGAGCTACCGCAAACCCGCCGACGGTCGTCGTCGTGCCGAGAGCCATCGTATCTTGTTCGGATGTTCCCGAATCGAAAACGGATTCGACGACGATGCGCACTGTTCCGGCTTGGATGCACTGGACGCCTGCGGCGCAGCGGCTATCCTCGGCTATCGAGAGGGGATGGATAGTTATGCCCTGGAATCTTGCCTGTTGGCCAAGGCCGATCGTCACCAGTCCGAACGAATGGATGAGGGTCGAGCCTGTATCCGTCTGCGCGGCAGGCGCCGTTGTGTCGGCGCTGCCGCCGCCCCTCGTCGTCCAGATGTAGATGCTGGCGATGATGATCGCCAAAACGACCGCTACCCACCAGATCCAATAATAATTTCCTTGATTCTTGTTATCCATGGTTTTGGGTATATAAGCTTTCAGGCGCCTTGTTTCAGGGGCTTGGAAGCACAAAGGCGCCTCCCGAAAGGCGCCTTTGTTGATCACTATTAGAAGGACACAATGATATTACGGGGCAGGGCGGGAGTTTCTTTCAAAATAGGTCGAGGCATGATATCTTAGGAAAATCTCGCTCAAAGAGACATGTCGGGGTAGCTCAGTTGGTTAGAGCACAGGACTCATAAGCCTGGGGTCGTGGGTTCGACTCCCACCCCCGACACATCATTCATTCCGTTCTTGCTGGATCGAGTCGCTTTTACTGAAGCTCGCGAGGCTTCGGTTTAAATCCGTATATGCCTATTTTAAAATCTTATGATAAAGATTTCTTTAAGATATGGACGGCCGATATGGCCTATATTCTCGGCTTTTTGTATGCGGACGGTAATATCATAGAGACAAAGCGCGGGACGCATTTCACGGCGTTTTATTCGGCCGACGAGTGCCTCATACGATGGATTCACGAAGTGATAAAATCTGAACATAAGATTTCAAGCCGTACAAAATCAGGCAGTATAAATTACAAAATCCAAATAGGGAGTAAAGAATGGTTTAAGGATCTAGAGAGGTTAGGCCTTATCCCGAACAAAGCAAAACGAATGAGGATGCCGGATGTGCCAAAGATGTTCGTCGGGGACTTTATCAGAGGGTATTTTGATGGCGACGGAAATATATGGTCCGGCCCTATACATATGCAGAGAGAAAAGCGTACGCTCATCCTCATGGCGCGCTTCACGAGTTGTTCGGAGAAGTTCCTTGAAGACGTGCTTTTAGCGATTCGTCGTCGAGGCGTCCGAAATGGGAAAGTGCATCACTCAAAAAAGGGCAACTTTTCGAGATTAACGCTCGGTACACGAGACTCTTTGAAACTCTACGAAATTATGTATAATAGCCCTTGTAGTATGTATCTCGAAAGAAAGAGGATAGTTTTCGAGAGATTCATACGTATGCGGGTGTAGCTCAGCTGGTTCAGAGCGCTGTCCTGTCACGACAGAGGTCGCGGGTTCGAACCCCGTCACTCGCGCAGCAGATTCGGAAAGCAAAAATCCGGTATTGTACCGGATTTTTGCTTTTTCGGAGCCACCTCTCGGGATCGAACCGAGGACACCCACTTTACGAAAGTGGTACTCTACCAACTGAGTTAAGGTGGCAGTCTTCGAAGCTTTCGCGCTTCTGGAGCCAACGTCCGGGATCGAACCGGAGACCTCGTCATTCGTTTACACCTCACCTTACGGGAGGACTAGACTGTATCTTTCTCCGCTCTCGCGGAGACCCTTGTCAGTCGTTCGGGCGCCGAAGGGGACCAGCGCCACGGTCTTGACCTTGTTCAATGAACGAAGGCTTTAACCGTTATTCGGGATTCACGCGCGCGTTGCCGCGCGCGTGGGCAGGGGGTTACGACCCACCAATGACGTGCTCTACCGACTGAGCTACGTTGGCTAATTACAACCGAAACCCAATACTAGTATAATTCAGGCCGTTTTTCAAGATTTCTATCGAATCCTTTGATCAAATCGCACAACAATCTCTTAAGCCTCGTATTATTGAAACAGACCATGAGTACTCCATATTCAGATTTATATGCATACGTACCTTCTCCTCTGACTTTCGATATTATTATTTTGTAGAACTGATCCTCGGCTAACCCTAATTCTTTCATCCAAAATCCGCGCGATATGTCGGGAGAGATGTCTCCAAATATCTGAAGACCGAACTTCGACTTTTCTTTTTTGACTGCGAAGAAGGTGTTCAGGAATTCGATAAACATCCGAATGAGCAGCGGGTCCGTATTAGCCAGTCTCATCCCTCCTTTTCCTCGCTTCGATCCCTCGCCCCAATAGAGTCCGAGCCCAAGCCCGTATAAGAGGGCTTCGTTGGGCCGATGCGGATCGCGTCGGCCCTTTTTCTTGCGCGCCCGTTCGAATGGTATACTCCTATCCATATGGTAGACCCACATACGCGAATCTCAGAGATCGAAGCCTCTATGGCCGAGGCTTCGTTTTGGAATGACAAAGACAAGGCTCAAGCTGCGCTCCGTGAATTGAATAGCCTCAAGGCTGCTATCGCCGAGGCGGGGAAGTATGAAAAGGGCAGCGCCATCATGACGATATTCTCAGGCGCCGGCGGGGACGACGCGGAAGACTTTTCGCGCATGCTCCTCGATATGTACATGAAGTATGCGGACAAAAAAGGCTGGACGATCTCGTTCCTCCATGAGAACCAGAATGACCATGGCGGCTATCGCAATGTGACGTTCGAGATCGCGGGCAAGGCGGCCGAGAAAGGCCCCTATGGCATCCTCAAAAACGAGTCGGGCGTCCACCGCCTCGTGCGCATCTCGCCCTTCAGTGCAGACAAGAAGCGCCACACGTCATTCTCCCTCGTCGAGGTCATACCCAAATTCGACAAAACCGAGAAGATAGAAATTCCTCCCGAGGACATACGGATCGAATTCTCCAAGGCCTCAGGTCCCGGCGGACAGAATGTCAACAAGCGCGAGACGGCCGTGCGTCTCGTCCACCTGCCGACAAAGATCGCCGTCCATGTATCGAGCGAGCGTAGCCAGGCCGATAACCGGAGCCGCGCTATGGCCATCCTCCAGGCCAAGATCTATAAACTACGCGAGGACGAGCGAATCGCCAAAGAAAAAGGCATGTATATCTCGAAGACGACCGATATCGAGTGGGGCAACCAGATACGGTCCTACGTCCTTCATCCCTATAAGATGGTCAAAGATCATCGTACGGACGCCGAAACAGCGAACGTCGACGGCGTCCTTGGAGGCGACATCGACGTTTTCATCGAAGCGGAAAAAAATCTCTAGAAAGATGTGGTAGAATTGCACGGCATGATTAGATTCGACAAAGTCACCAAGATATATTCGGACGATTCGGTCGCTCTCGACGACGTATCCCTCCATATCGAAGCCAAGGAGTTCGTCTCTATCGTAGGACATAGCGGCGCGGGCAAGACCACGCTCATCAAGATGATCCTCGCCGAGGAAAAGCCGACGAAGGGCCGCGTGCTCTTCGAGGCTTTGGACGTGAATAAGCTCAAACAGAGCAAGATGCCTGCCTATCGCCGCCGTATCGGCACGGTTTTCCAGGACTTTCGGCTCATCCCGAACAAGACGGTCTTCGAGAATATCGCGTTCGCCATGGAAGCTGCCGGCCGGACCGACGATGAGATCAGGTCGGATGTCCCGCACGTCCTCGACCTCGTCGATCTCGGCAGAAAGATTTGGAATTTTCCCCATGAGCTCTCCGGAGGAGAGAAGCAGCGCGTGGCTATCGCTCGTGCCATCGTCAACCAGCCCGACCTCATCATCGCAGACGAGCCGACAGGCAATCTCGATCCGGTGAATACGTTCGAGATCGTTCAGATATTGAAAAAGATAAACGACCTCGGTACGACCGTCATCCTCACCACCCACAATAAAGGCGTCGTCGAAACAGTCGGCCGTCGCGTCGTCACCATGGAAAAAGGCAAGATCGTGAGGGACGACAAGGAGGGGAAGTACGCGATCTAGCTTGAATTAAGGCCGGTAGATACACTTGACTTACTGACTGAAGTAGTATATAATATAAAGGATAAAGATAATCCGCTCCGCGTATATTTGCTATACTTTTAAGGTAACCAATCCTCTATGAGCCTCAAGATAGAATCGACGGCAACGAAGGATGCCCATGAAGAGTCGGAGTCGCATGGCTCGGATATGAGTTTTGACGATATCATACAAGACGCTCGATCTCTCGAAGTCAGAGAGATGTTCCACGATCTCGCATATAAAGATAATGCTCCTCCAGAAATACCCGTGCGCAAGCTGACGGGCCAACTCGGCACGAACGAAGGAGGCTGGTACGAGAGAAAAGATACCATGAGAAGGTGTATCTCAAGTTCTATAGCGATCCCGCGCAGGCGAGCGCCGAATTTATCGCGAACGCCGTTTACGCGAAGCTTGGTATCAAAGCGGCAATTTCCGATCTGATCTCCGTCAATGGCAGAGTCGCGATAGCGTCAAAAGAGATTCCGGGCGCGCTGCCTTGTACTCCCGAAGAGCTTGCTGTCGATAGCTCGATCAGGAACGGTTTCGTCGCCGATGTCTATCTAGCGAACTGGGACGTAGTCGGGTTGCAATATGACAATATCGTTAGAAGTTCAGAGGGGAGTCTCTACCGCATAGATAACGGCGGTTCGATCAATTTCCGTGCGAGGGGCGAGCACAAGGATTTCGCGGCAGGAAAGATCGAAGAGCTCGATTCGATGCGCGAGAAACAATATCCAGCGGGAAAGATCTTCGGAGCCTTGACCGACGACGATATCCGTCTCCAGGCGAAGACGCTCGTCGATTCTATTTCGGAATCCGATATCGACGACATCATATCCCGCTCGGGCTTGTCAGACGAAGCGGCGCTCGAGATACGTACGGCGCTCATCGCCCGGAGGGGTTTTCTCATAGAGAAGCTCGATCTGGACCCTCAGGTAGGGAAGCGGGTGGAAGAAGCCAGGAGGCGCCTCAACGAACAAGGCGAGCGATTCCCGAGCGCCGAAATGTTCCCGCGCGTAGCTCTCATAGCAGATTCGAATTCGATCGAAAACCAAGAAGTCGATATTACCCGCGCCGACACGGGGGCTCTCCATATCCAATTCAAGCTGACCGAATGGCACTATAACGCGATGCTCACGAGATTCAGGGAGATGCGCGCATCGGGTGCCGCTTTTGTCCGTCTTTCCGATATAACCTATGGAAGGGCCGGCTCGACGTTCAGCTTTGCCGAGGCATATGAGACGGTGGTTGATGAGCTAACCATTAAACTAGCGACGGGCGAGAGGCACGGGAATGACATGCGCACTGCGCTCGGCCTCGTCGAAATAATCATCCCGCCGACAGAGAAGTACCTTGTCTCGGATGCTGAGATCGGCCAGAAAGTAGACCAGATTTTGAGAAAGCAGCTCGACGTATCCCACGGGCTTCAGGTTCCTGATGCTCAGTCCGAGACTGAATACAAGCACGCGCGATTCAAATGGCATCACAAGCTTAGCCAAGTCCCAGACGGGATTGACGACAAGCTGACGAGAGAAGAGGTATGTCCGGGATACTTTACCTTCGTAGAACGGGGAAAGCATAAGGAGTATCTCGCTGGCAGATCAAAGTTAGCTTTTAATATTCTCTGATATGATTTCTGTATGAAAA
>CAZQUF010000007.1:0-23174 GCA_964596505.1 uncultured Candidatus Saccharibacteria bacterium
GCATTTCTTCTGGAATTCGGCGTCGCCGACGGCGAGCACCTCATCGACGATGAGGATGTCGGGCTCCATGTGGGCGGCGACGGCGAAGGCGAGGCGCACATACATGCCGCTCGAGTAATATTTGACCGGGGTGTCGAGGAATTTATCAATGCCGGCGAACTCGACGATCTGATCGAACTTCTTTGCGATCTCAGTACGCTTCATGCCGAGGATGGCGCCATTCAGGAATATGTTGTCGCGGCCCGAAAGCTCGGGGTGAAAGCCTGTCCCGACCTCGAGGAGAGAGCCGACGCGCCCGCGGATGACGATCTCGCCTTCGGTCGGAGGGGTGATCTGCGAGAGGATCTTGAGAAGGGTCGACTTGCCGGCTCCGTTCGCGCCGATGATGCCGACGACCTCGCCTCTCTTTACGGAGAACGAGACGTTCTTGAGCGCCCAGAAGGCTTCTTTTTTCTTGATGCCGACGGCGGATTTCGCTTTGCGGGCAAGGAATCGGAAGGGGCTCTTCAATATATTAGTGAGAGAGTCGCGCAGGGTGATATAGCCGCCGCGCTGGTGGGCGATGTTGTATCTCTTGCCTATGCCTTTGATTTCTATGATCGGTTTTTCCATGTTCGTAAATGGTTCGTGTGCGCGGGGCGTTTATACGATATCGGCGAAATAGCGCTCGGTCTTCTTGAAGACGTATATGCCGAGGATGAGGAGCACGAGGCAGGCGACGAACGAGATGCCGAGGAGGGCCCAATTGATAGCGGTCGTGCCGAGGAGAGCGGCGCGCGCTCCCTGGATGACGCCGGTCATCGGGTTGAGAGCGAGTATCCAGGAATATTTTCCGGCGATCGATGCCGGATAGATGACCGGCGTGAGGAAGAGGAGGATCTGGATGAAGAAGGGCAGTGCGTAGCGCACGTCGCGGTACTTGACGTTTACCGCCGCGAGGACGAGACCGAGGCCTACCGATGCCATGAAGGTGATGACGAGCAAGAGAGGCACGACGGCGAAGCCCGCGAGATGCGGCATATATCCGTAATAGAACATCATGCCGACGAGGATGACCGAGGCGATGAGGAAGTCGACGAATTTGGTGATGACCGTCGAGATAGGGAGCGTCAGGCGGGGGAAATAGACCTTGGTGATGATCGCCTGATTGGCGGTGAGAGCGTTCGCCGTGTCGCCGAGAGCCGACGAGAAGAATTGCCAGAAGAGCAATCCGACGTAGACGAAGATAGGGTAGGGCACGCCGTCCGACGGCATCTGGGCCAGGCCGCCGAAGAAGACGGTAAAGACGACCATGGTGATGAAAGGCTGGATGATGGCCCAGAGGACGCCGATGGCGGTCTGCTTGTAGCGGACTTTGAGATCGCGCCAGGTAAAGAAATAGAGAAGCTCGCGGTACGTCCAAATCTCCCGCAGGTCGGCGAGGCTAAATGTCTTCTTCGGGCGTATGACCGTAAGAGGGGCGTCCGTAGCCATATTGTGAGCCTATTTATAACACATTACGCGTAGAAATGGTTACGGGGCGTATGCTATAGTTTCTTCCATGACGCTTAACAAAATATTGAGGGGTATTACCATCGCCGGCGTGTTTTCGCTCTTCGTCGTTCCGTTCGTCGTACCGAACAACATGTTCTTTCCGTTCATCACCGGAAAGGGCTTCTTATTCAGAGTGATCGTCGAGATCATGTTCGCCGCATGGGTCCTTCTGGCCCTTCGCGACGCGTCGGTTAGGCCGAGGAAGTCCTGGATCCTCTGGGCTTTCCTCGCCTTCGCCGTCGTGATCGGCGTCGCCGACATCTTCGGCGTCAATCCATGGAAGAGCTTCTGGTCGAACTTCGAGCGCATGGAAGGCTACATCACCACGCTCCACCTCCTCATGTACTTCCTCGTCGCTTCGTGCGTCGTCTCGACGGAGAGGCTGTGGCGCCGTTTCTTCGAATGGTCCGTTTGGTCGAGCCTCGTCATGGCGGTCTATGGCGTATTCCAGCTCACGGGCATGATCACGATCAATCAGGGCGGCGTGCGCGTCGACGGGCTTTTCGGCAACGCGACCTATCTCGCCATATTCATGGTCTTCAATATCTTCTTCGCGCTCGTCCTCATCGCGCGCGATAGGCGAGGTCCCTCGGCCGAGCGCCGGCTCTGGAAGCCGATCGTCTACGGCCTCATCGCCCTCCTCGATTTCGTCATCCTCTATCACACGGCAACTCGCGGCTCGATCCTCGGCCTTCTCGGCGGGCTTCTGCTCGCCGCCATCCTCATCGCCCTCTTCGACAAGAAAGAGCGCCGCCTGCGCATCGTCTTCGGCTCGCTCGCCGGCGCGGTGATAGTCCTCGTCCTCGGATTCATCGCCGTCAAAGACGCGTCCTTCGTCCGCGATAGCCCCGTCCTGTCTCGTTTCGCCTCTATATCATGGGCCGATACGCAGAACCAGGCGCGCGCCTTTATCTGGCCGATGGCGGTCAAAGGTTGGGAAGAGAAGCCGATCCTCGGCTGGGGTCAGGAGAATTTCAACTATATATTCAATAAGGATTACGATTCGCGGATGTATGCTCAGGAACAATGGTTCGACCATGCGCACAACGCGGTCCTCGATTGGCTCGTCTCGGGCGGCGTGCTCGGGCTCCTCGCGTATCTCTCGCTCTTCGTCGCGGCGCTCTGGCTCCTCTGGAGGCGCTCGAACGATATGACGTTTACGGAGAAGGCGCTTCTCACCGGTCTCGGGGCGGCGTATTTCTTCCATAATCTCTTCGTCTTCGACAATATCGTGAGCTATATATTGTTCGCCTCTATGCTCGCCTTCATCCACTTCAAGGCGACGAGGTTCGAGAAGCCTCTCATCGCCGCGGACGACGAGGTCGACGACGGCGACATGCGCATGGCAGCGCCGCTCGTCATCATAGCGCTCATCTTCGCCGTCTATTTCTTCAATTGGAGAGGCTACGAGACGAACACGACCCTCATCGACGCCCTGCGCGATACGAGCATCCAGCCGGTCCAGGCGCAGGCGGCGCTCGACGCCTTTACAAAGACGGTCTCGTACGGCACGCTCGGCCGAGCTGAGGTCGTAGAAAGGCTCGTCGAGGCCGTGCCCGCCATGAACGGCTCGTCGGTGCCGATGGATGTCCGCCAGAAATTCGCGACGCTCTCGCGCGATGCGGTCGAGGCGCAGCTCGCGAACGCTCCGGGCGACGCGCGCTACGAGGTCTTCGCGGGATCGTTCTATGCCGAGTACGGCCAGTATGCAGATGCGGAAAAGCATGACCTCGCCGCAGTCGCCTTGTCGCCGAAGAAGCAGTCGATCATCTACCAGCTCGCCAATCTCTATCTCGTAGAGAAGAAATACGATCAGGCCGTGGCTCTTTTCGGACAGGCCTACGACCTCGACCATTCCGATACCGATGCCGCGACGTATTATGCAGTCGCTCTGGTCTACGCCGGCCGTTCGACGGATGCGACGAAGTTGCTCTCGTCGGTCGGCCTCGACGCGTCGATGAGCGACGACTCGTTCCTCCAAGCGTTCGCCGCTATCGGAGCTTGGGACAAAGTGATCCCTGCGCTGAAAGCTCGCGTGGCCGCCGCTCCGTCGGATATGCCGACCATGCAGAATCTCGCCGCCGCGTACTATCAGTCGGGCGACAAGGCCTCGGCCATCGCCACGGTCCGCACCATGGAAAAAGTCGATCCGACGTTCAAGGCCACCGGAGACCAGTACATCCAGGCCATCCAATCGGGGAAGTAAGCAGTGAAAATCCTAGAGCATATAGATCTCGCGCCGTATACGACTTTCAAAGTTGGCGGAAAGGCGCGGTACTTTTGCGCCGCGGAGAGCGAAGCGGATCTTTTGGCGGCGCTCGAATTCGCCCGCGAGCGCGGTCTGCGCACGTTCGTTCTCGGCGGGGGATCGAATATCCTCGTAGGCGATGGGGGTTTTGACGGATTGGTTATAAAGATGGAGATGAAGGGCGTGGCGTTCGAAGGCGCCGCGAGCGCGGGCGACGCGCTGGTCACCGCCGCCGCGGGGGAGGGCTGGGACGACCTCGTCGCTCTGACCGTAGGCCGCGGCCTGTGGGGCCTCGAAAATCTTTCGGCCATTCCCGGCACGGTAGGCGCCGCGCCGGTCCAGAATATCGGCGCATACGGCGTCGAAGCGAAGGACGCGATCGAGTCCGTGCGCGCAGTCCATGCCGAGACCGGCGCGGCGCGCTCTTTCACGAACGCCGAGTGCCGCTTCAGCTACCGCGAGAGCTTCTTCAAGACCGCCGAAGGCAAGAAATGGATCATCGTCTCTGTGACGTTCCGCCTCAGCGAAAAGCCGCGGCCGAATCTCTCGTACAAAGACCTGAAAGATTTTTTTGCCCCGGGTGGGGAAAGGTCGAAAAACCAACATTTGCTTCTTGCAAATAACTTGCAAGAAGCAAATGTTGGTTTTTCGAGCGCCTCTGCTCGGGCGATTTCCGTGTGCGATATCCGCGAGGCGGTTATCGTAATCCGTTCGCGCAAATTCCCCGATCTCTCGCAGGTTGGTACCGCAGGGTCGTTTTGGAAGAATCCCATCATACCTCTCCAGCAGTACGAAAGCCTCAAAGCAAAATATCCCGATCTCCCGTCGTTTCCGGCAGGAATTGATAAGACGGGCACGGAGCTCGTCAAAATCCCTTTGGCTTGGATTCTCGACAGGGTTTGCGACCTCAAAGGTCACAAGGGTTCGGTAGGCGGCGGAGAAATAGCCCTCTTCCAAAATCAGCCGTTGGTGCTCGTCGCTACGAAGGGCGCGACTGCGGCCGACATATCAGACTTTGCGAATGGTGTTGCCGACATGGTGCGGCAAAAGACAGGGATTGAGATAGAGAGGGAGGTGGGCGGGATTTAGGGAATCATAAATGTTCATGATTCGAGTCTAAGTCGGCACTCGTCTGTTCGAAATAGTTTTATCGTCCCGCACGGCTAGCAAATTCTTTTATGATATAGTCTGCGTATGAAAAAAGGCGCGGCACTGAAGGTTAAGAGCTATTCAGGCTCATGTTTGTGCGGGTCGGTAAGATTCTCGTTTGTCGGTAAGCTTGATGATATCTGGTTTTGCCATTGCGAAGCCTGTCGAAAAAATTACGGTATGTATGGCGCTTTCGCGGGTATAAAGCGCGGTGAATTAAAGCTCGAACATAAGCTACCTCTCGGAAAAACAAAAGCGAAGGGAGGTGCCGATCGCTATTTCTGCTCGGGCTGTGGCTCGCCGATATTATGGGATAGACCGAAGATGCCTCGTACATATGTGCTACTCGGTCTCATTGAGGGGGCTGCAACCATTGTGAAAGCTCAGCATATCTTTACCAAAGAGAAAGGCGCATATTACCAAATATGCGACAAATGGCCGCAGTTTCTGTCAGTACCGAAATAGATTTACTTCTTGAAACAATGAAAATCGCGCCCAGCTTGGCTGGGCGCGATGCCGAATCTTCCCGCGACGATTAAAAGGTTCTATCGACCACACACGTGTGTAGTTCAGTTCTTCCTTCGCCCTTCCAAAACATGAGGCGACAACTGCTGAACTCGATTACCAGTTGCCGCATGTGATTGTTCGCCAGAAACTTGGCGACGCCGAGCTCGACGTCCTTCCGATCACCTGTAATCGCATGGATCTGATCGCGATTGAACGAAGGACGGGGAGTTGCGGGCGAACTGGTCGCACAATTCACTGTGTACTTTCCTTGGTCTAGGGACAAAGCCACGTCATCGATTATGAGAGTCCCTTTTGCATAATCGTTTTGTTGTGTCCATATACCATGGAGGAAGCGTTCGATCGCTCGCCGCCAACTTTTTCGCGGATACTTTTCCGGAGTGCCTCTTTGGTCCCAGACCAGGATTGGTTCCCCATTGATGTCATTACTCATCTGCGTGTCTTTCTTTTGCACAGAACATGGCCATCAGACTATGTGATAGCTGGACTATGCTTTCTACCGAGATATATACATGTATATGGGTATTTTGTCAAATAGATTCTTGACATCTCATACTACTATGATACAATGGACGAAACTGGTCCTTTCGACCACCGCGCTTCTTCGACAACCCCAAAAGTTTCTCTTATGACAGCGATTCCTAAATTCCTCCTCGCCTGGCTCGTATTTTTCCTCGCGTTTCTCGGTCTGTCTCGTCTCGCCGTTTGGTGGGACCTCCTCGTCCACCCGTGGGTACGGACGGCGATCGAGCAGTGGAGCTGGTATAACTACTTCACGAGCGGCCATACCAACACCGTATTGTTTCTCCTTCATTTCAACGTCTGGGTTACGGTCGTCGCTCTCTTCTCGGGGTTAGTCGCCGCACTCAGTTTGCGGGACTGACCTACGACGCATTTCTTTCAAGCCCCTGCTTCATCGCGGCGGGCTTTTTTACGCCCGATTTTATGCTAGAATAGCCCCCTATGGCGTCATTTTTAGGCAAGCTGCTCGGCGACCAAAACAAGAAAGATCTGAAGCCTTTTGAGGCATTGGTGCCGAAGATCAACGCATTTGAGCCGTCTCTGACGGCTCTTTCCGACGCGGACCTCAGGGCAAAAACGGCCGAATTCAAGTCCCGCCTCGCGGGCGACCCCGCCCGCGGCACAGACGCCGAATCTCTCGACGACCTCCTCCCGGAGGCCTTCGCCGTCGTGCGCGAAGCGGCCCGCCGGACTCTCAAGCAGCGCCATTTCGACGTCCAGATGGTCGGCGGCGCGATCCTTCATAAATCCGGCATCGCCGAGATGCGCACGGGCGAGGGCAAGACCCTCGTCGCGACCTTGCCCGCATATCTGAACGCGCTCTCGGGGAAGGGCGTCCACGTCATCACGGTGAACGACTATCTCTCGCGACGCGACGCGACATGGATGGGTCAGGTATACGATTTCCTCGGTCTGACCTGCGCCGTCGTCAATCACGAAGCGTCATATCTTTACGACCCGAAGCATTTTTCGGAGAGGGAGGAAGCGGGCGCAGCAGCGGCGGATACCGCCGCGGCAGATAAAAAGCGCGACGAGACCGGATCGTTCAAGGTCGCCTACGACTTCCTTCGCCCCTGTACGCGCCAAGAAGCCTACGCCGCCGATATCACCTACGGCACGAACCAGGAATTCGGCTTCGACTACCTCCGCGACAATCTCGAATACACGCCGGATAATCTCCGCCAGCGCGAGTGGAATTTCGCTATCGTCGACGAAGTCGACTCGATCCTCATCGACGAGGCTCGCACGCCGCTCATCATCTCGTCTGCGACCGCTGAGTCTGAAGACCTCTACAAGCTCTTCGCCAAGCTCGCTCAGAGTCTCATCGTCGAAGAAGATTTTAAAGTCGATGAGAAGCGCAAAGCTATCCAGCTCACCGATGCCGGCATCACCAAGGCCGAAAAAGCTCTCGGCGTCGAGAATATCTATACCGACCGCGGCGTAAAATATGTCCACCATCTCGAGACTGCCGTCCGCGCCAAGGCCCTTTTCCGTAAAGATAAGGAATATGTCGTCAAGAACGGCGAGGTTATCATCGTCGACGAGTTCACCGGCCGCCTCCAGCCGGGCCGCCGCTGGTCCGAAGGCCTCCATCAAGCCATCGAGGCTAAAGAGGGCGCCAATATCCAGAAAGAGACCCGCACCTTCGCCTCGATCACCTATCAGAACTTCTTCCGCCTCTACAAGAAGCTCGCCGGCATGACGGGAACGGCCCTCACCTCGCGCGAGGAGTTCTTCAAGGTCTATGGCCTCAATACCATCGCCGTGCCGACGAACGTGCCCGTCGCCCGCCTCGACAAGAACGACCAGATATTCCAGACCGAGATCGGCAAATACAAAGCCATCGCACGCAAGATAAAAGAGCTCAACCAAAAAGGCCAGCCGGTCCTCATCGGCACCGTCTCCATAGAGAAGAACGAGACCCTGTCGGAATATCTCCGACGCGAAGGCGTGAAGCACGAGATCCTAAACGCCAAGAACCACGAGCGGGAAGGCGAGATCATCGCCCAGGCCGGCCGCTATGGCTCGGTGACCATCGCTACCAACATGGCCGGCCGCGGCGTCGACATCAGGCTCGGCGGCGCCCTCTCCGACAAAGAGGAGCACGACAAAGTTAAGGCGGTCGGCGGCTTGTTCGTCCTCGGCACAGAGCGCCACGAGGCGCGACGCATCGACAACCAGCTCCGCGGCCGCTCCGGCCGCCAAGGCGACCCAGGCGAGACGCAGTTCTTCGTCTCGCTCGAGGACAATCTCATGCGCGTCTTCGCGACCGATATGGTCAAGCGCATGATGGGCCGTTTCGGCATCCCCGAGGACGAGCCGATCGAGAACCGCATGATCACCAAATCGCTCGAAACCGCCCAGTCGCGCATCGAAGGCTTCAACTTCGACGCTCGAAAGCAGATCCTCGAATACGACGACGTCATGAACCTCCACAGGAAGACCGTCTACGAGCGCCGCAGGAAGATGCTCGTCGGCACGGACGATGCGGTCATCGCCGAATTGGTCGCTCTCATCGATGAAGGCAGCGAAGACGGTAAAAAGCTCGCCGATCTCGTCGTCCTCAAGCGAAAAGAGCTCGGCGACGTCGAATTCGCCCGTGCCTTGCGCCGTCTCTTCCTCCAGACGATCGACATGTTCTGGGTCGAGCATCTCGAAGCCATGGAATACCTGCGCGGCTCGGTCAATCTCCGCGCCTACGGCCAGCGCGACCCCCTCGTCGAGTACAAGAGGGAAGGCCTCGGCCTCTTCAAGGCCATGCAGATGTCGATCAACGCGCAGGTCCTCGGCCTCTTGCAGTCGATCGGCGCGCAGGGAGGCCCTGCCGGCGCCGCGGCGACTGTCGACATGAAGCCTCTCAATACCATCGAAAAAGACGCGCGCGGCATCCTGGCCGGAGACGGCGGCGGCGCGGCGCGGGAGAGCGACAAAAAGGGCCGAAACGAAAAGATCATCGTCGCTAAGAATGGAGAAGAAAAAGAGGTAAAATGGAAGAAGCTCGACCAATACCTCGCGGACGGCTGGGTCGTGAAGAAGTAGGCGTCAGTCTCACACACGTTTGCACAATGCTCGAAGTATTCCTCGCACAATATGGGCTCATAGCGGTATTCCTCGGCACCTTCATCGAAGGCGAGATCGTCGTCATCGCCGCGGGCGTCTTGGCGAGCCTCTCCGGCCCTGATTTCTTTCCACTCTTCGCGCTGCCTATCGTCATCGCCGTCGTCTATGTCGCCACCTTCTGCGGGGATCAGTTCTTTTTCTATCTCGGCAGGAAAAAGGGCACGGCCTGGCTCGAGAAACGCCATCGCACCCACTGGCGCAAGCGCGCGGAGAAGGTCCATGACCTCATCCACACCCATCAGTACAAGATACTCTTCGGCTATCGCTTCCTCTACGGCCTCCGCATACCGACTCTCTTCGCCATGGGCACGAGCGAGCTCTCGACGAAGAAGTTCGTCATCATCAATCTCATAAACTCGGCCGTATGGACGGCGATATTCGTCCTCGGCGGCTATTTCTTCGGGGACGTTTTCATAAATATCGTCGATAACGCCAAGGCCTACATCAGGGAAGTGCTTCTCATCATCGGCATCATCGCCCTCATCGTCTGGATCGTCTCGATCATCCGCAATCGGCAGGAGTATAATTAAAGATCATCCGCAAACGCATGAAATCGATCCTCAGATTTTTCGATAGATTAGAAGACCAAGTCCGTTTTCACCTGAGCCATGTTCCCGTGCTCTATTCGATCATCGGCGGTGTCCTTATCGTACTTTTTTGGCGCGCGGTCTGGCATACAGCTGATATCATTATGGTCCAGGCGCACGGCGGATTCTGGGGCTGGTTCTTCTATGAGCCGGTGCAGCTGGTCGTCACGACTGCGGGTCTTCTGGTGACCGGGCTCATGGTCTCGGTATTCATAGGCGATCGGATCATCTTGTCCGGCCTTCACCATGACAAGAAGCTCGAAGAGACGACCGAAGAGCTGGTCAAAGAAGAGGTCGTGTCGCTCATAAGCGTGAGAGACGAGATTAGGGCGTTGAAGAAGGAGGTCGAGGCGTTGAAGAAATAGCGGAATATAAAAGGCATATGCGTTCTCGGAGCACGCGTCGCGGCCTTGGAGGCCGCGCGCTCGCTCTCGGCCCTTCGGCCTCCGAGAGTCTCCTCGAACGCATATGCCTTTTATGTTCTGCTATTTCACCAGCACCTTGCCGGTCATTGCCTTCGGTGTCTCGATGCCGAGGAGCGCGAGCATGGTCGGCGCGAGGTCGGCGAGGCCGCCAACGACGGCATGATGTGGCTCTGCAGCGCTCATTTCTGATGGAGCAATGAAACGTAGGTCTTTGCTCGTGACGATGGCGGGGACGGGGTTGATAGTGTGGGCGGTGTGCTTTTCGCCCGTCTTCGGGTCCACGTTCACCTCGGCGTTGCCGTGGTCGGCGGTGACGAAGGCCACGCCGCCGCGCTTAAGGATGGCATCGACGAGCCTTCCGCATTCTCTGTCTGCGGCTTCGATCGCGGCGATGATGGCCGGTACGTTCCCGGTGTGGCCGACGACGTCCGCATTAGGAAAATTGACGACGATGAAGTTGCTTCCTGCTTCGAGCTCCGTGATGGCTTTATTGACGATCTCTTTGGACATCATCTCCGGCGCGAGGTCGTGAGTCGCGATGTCCGTCCTGCTCTCGACCTTTATCTGCTTCTCGTTCGGATATATCGTGTCGCTCCCGCCGTTGAAGTAGAACGTCACGTGAGGATATTTTTCAGATTCCGATACGTGGCTTTGAGAGAGGCCTGCTTTGGAGATTGCTTCGGCGAGACAGGTCTCGATAGAAGAGGTGGAAAATGCGATATCTGTGCCGCTGGCGCCGTAATTCGTCATACCGACGAAGTACAGATTTAAGGCTTCTTTGCGTTCGACGATTCTCTGGGTCAGCGAGCGCGCCCTGTCGGCCCTGAAATTGAAGAAAAAGATACCGTCATTCTTGGTTACAGGATATGTCCCACCGTCGGCGGCTTTTACGACATGATGCTCGAGATATTCATCGATCTTTCCGGTCGGATCCTTTTTGTATTGCGCTTTCATGAATTCCGAGGCGGGCTGATCTTTGAGGTCGCAGACCGATCCCTCGCACTCGAACATGGCGTTCTCGACCATGGCTATCCTGTCCCAGTTGCCGGCGCGGTCCATGCCATGGTACCTGCCTCCGAAGCTGCCGATGACGCCGACGCCGATCTCTTTGAGCACGTCCTCGAGCTTTTTGAGATAGGCCGCGCCAGTGCCGGGGGCTACGTCTCGGGCGTCTGTAAAGGCATGGATAACGACCTGTTCTTTCTTGAGACCTTGCTCTTTGCAGAGTTCGAGGAAGGCATAGAGGTGTTCCTCGTGGCTGTGCACGCCGCCGCCACTTAGAAGCCCGATAGCGTGGATCTTCGAGCCGTGTCTCTTTACGTGCTCGATGAGGCGCATGAAGCTCTCGTTCCGGTGGAAGCTCCTGTCGCTGATCGACTTGTTGATTCGAACGAGGTCTGTGTCCATGACTTTGCCTGTGCCTATAGTCGTATGTCCTATCTCGCTATTGCCCATCTGGCCTTCGGTAAGGCCGACGGCGAGGCCCGACGCCTCGAGAAGGGCATGGGGATACTGCTCCCAGAGCTTGTCGAAGTTCGGGGTTTTGGCGGTCGCGATCGCGTTGTCTTTCGCGTCTTCTCGATAGCCCCAACCGTCGAGGATGATGAGAGCGGCTTGTGTGAATGTTTTCATGTTTTTGATGAGCCTCTATTGTACAGAAGTTATGCGCGCGGTACGCTTGACTGAATACGATATGGGTTGTAGGATTGAATTCAGACTTTTTGAACCTCCATATCTGGGAGGTCGAATCAGCACAGAAAATCAGCACAAACTAAGTAAAATATGACCGCAAAAAAAGCGTCAGTTCTCGATCGGATCGCCGACGATATTGCCAAGGCATCACGCGTGCCCGAGACGGCCGGACGTCAATCAAGCCATTCCCTCGTCGATCCGGAGATCCTCGAGGGCATCATCGGCCCCGACGAGATGGGATACGAACACGACTCGGCCACGAGCTATCGACAGGGGTTCGTCTTTCTCAGGGATCATCCGGAGGAGGTCAGAGAAGGGGACTGTGTCGAACTCCACGGCGAAGGTCGAGAGTGCGACTGCGAGCCCGGAGTACAATGCCAGATCTGTTGCACTCAGCGTGACCTTGTGGACATCCCGCGCGCTTTGTACCGCGAGCTCGACCGTAAACGGACGCCGTCTGGCGAGGATCTCTTCATCAGTATGTCCGAACATCTGGCGCGTGCCTTCGGTCTGCTCGATCCTCGGTACGTTTGAAGTCAAAGCCGCCCGGCTCATCGGGCGGCTTTTCTTTTGTACGTTCGGGCGCAGTCGCCTATGCCTTGAACGCGTCTTTTCCAGGATAGATCGCTTTGTCGCCGAGCGCCTCTTCGATGCGGAGGAGCTGATTGTATTTGGCGATCCGGTCGGTGCGGGAGGCAGAGCCGGTCTTGATCTGTCCCGTCGAGAGGCCGACGACGAAATCGGCGATCGTCGTGTCTTCGGTCTCGCCCGAGCGGTGCGAGATGACCGCGGTGTAGCCGGCTCTCTTGGCCATCTTTACTGCTTCGATAGTCTCGGTCACCGTGCCGATCTGGTTCAACTTGATGAGGATAGAGTTGCAGATGTGCTTCTTGATGCCCATGGCCAGGCGGTCGACGTTCGTAACGAAGAGGTCGTCGCCCATGATCTGGATCTTGTCCCCGAGCTTCTTGGTGAGGAGCTCATAGCCGGCCCAGTCATCTTCGGCGAGGCCGTCTTCGATCGAGACGATCGGGTATTTCTTTATCCAGTTCTCGTAGTAGGCGATCATCTCCTTGGACGTGAGCTTTCGTTTCTCGGTCTTGAGGTCGTACATACCCCCGTTCCCATCTTTACCGTTTGAGCCTTTTTCATAGAGCTCGGTGGCAGCCGCGTCGATAGCGATGGCGATGTCGATGCCCGGCGTGTAGCCGGCTTTCTTGATCGCCTCGATGATGATCTCGATGGCCGATTCGTTCGTCGGAAGGGAAGGGGCATAGCCGCCTTCGTCGCCGACCGATGTATTGAGCTTTTTCGACGAGAGGATCTTCTTGAGTGCATGGAATGTCTCTGCGCCGTAGCGAAGCGCTTCTTTGAACGAAGGCGCCCCCAAAGGCACGATCATGAACTCCTGGAGGTCGGTCGAATTATCGGCATGCTTGCCTCCGTTGAGGACGTTCATGAGAGGGACAGGCAGGCGCATCTTCTCTTTCGTGCCGCTTATATCCTTGAAATATTGATAGAGAGGGATCTTTTGAGCGATCGCAGACGCGCGGGAGAAGGCCATGGATACGCCGAGGATGGCGTTCGCCCCGAGCTTGCCCTTGTTCGGCGTGCCGTCGAGGGCGATGAGGGCTTTGTCGAGCGAAGCCTGGTCGAATTTCTTGCCGACGATGGCCTGGGCGATGGCGTTATTCACGTTCGCGACCGCGTTCAAGACGCCCTTGCCGCCGTAGCGCTCGGCATCGCCGTCGCGGAGCTCGACCGCCTCGTGAGAGCCCGTCGATGCGCCCGAAGGCACCGCCGCGCGGCCAAATGACGTAAGCGAGCCGTCTTTGAGCGTGACGTCGACCTCTACCGTCGGATTTCCGCGCGAATCGAGAATCTCTCTGCCCCTGATTTCCTTTATTGTCTGCATGTGTGTATTTGAATAATTGAGATGATAGTATACATGATATACTTTTTCATATGAAAGTCATTTTAAGATTCTTCCTCATCGCTCTGACGATATTGGCGTTGCCTTCTATTGTTCCCGGCATAACTGTCACGGGCTTCTATGCCGCAGTGGTCGCTGCCGTGCTCCTCGGTCTCCTGAATTTCTTCATCAAGCCGATCATCGGGCTCATAACTCTGCCTTTGAACGTGATCACTCTCGGGCTTTTCGGGCTCGTCATCAACGGATTCTTGCTTTGGTTCGTCGCGACCTTCGTTAATGGCTTCACCGTTGCCGGATTCTGGCCGGCTTTCTGGGGCGGGCTCATCGTATCGTTCATCCATTGGGTGGGGCACAAGGTGATCGAATAGAATATGTCAGCCATCGAGTTTCGCCTCAAAGAGGCCCTGGAGGACGGAACCACCTTTGAATACAACCTCATCGTCGACGGCGCTGTGGTGGGAATGTGTCAGCTCCGTACGAAACCTTCAAAAGCGAAAATCCTACCTGATGGTTTTGAAAGCCATCTCTACTATGAAATCTGGCCTGAATTCCAAGGAAAAGGCTATGGAAGGAAGCTCTTTGGACTGTCTCTAAAGAAACTCTTTGATCTAGGTGTCAAAGAGGTCGTCGTCACCTGTCTCGACGGGAATCTTCCCTCAAAGAATATAATCGAATCTTCGGGCGGTCGTCTCATGGAGCAGAAAAAGAATGGAAGGGGAGAGCTCATGGATAAATACGTCTTTCGGGTGTAGGCTTGCAGAGTATGTACCTTATCCACACCGCTATCGGCCTGCGAGGCATGACACACCCTGATGATGCTCCTTCCGCCGAGCTTCGAGCGAGGATCGACGAGAAGATATTCGAAGCGATCCGTTCGGGTCGCGCGGTCTGCGACAGCATCTGCTCGTTCGTCGGGCAAGCTCTCTCTCAATTCGCGACTTTTTTGTCAAGGAGCGCGTCTGGGCTCTCCTCGCGGACCATGCTCTCGAGCTCTCGCCCGAGCGCGATCTCGTTCTTCCCAAAGCGGCATAGGCCGCTTTTTTTGTTGAATGGAAAACAGCCTTTTGATATAGTTGCGTAGTAACCTCCTCGTGGGGTAGTTCTTAACCTTCCAACCAAAGGTGTAACCTAATGAGCGGTTTCGATAAGATCATCATCGGTTGTCGCCGCTTCGCCTGACCACGAGCCTTCGGTCACGCGAGAGCGTTCATCGGGCTCCTGGGTCCCCGGGGGGCGATACTCGTCGTTCACCAAGGCCCGCGGATAGCATCCGCGGGCCTTTTCCTTCTTTTCTCTTTTATGAGTACCCTGGTAATTTTGATTAAAAATTAATCAAACTTACCAGGGTAGCCGCCGAGGCATGTGGCAAAAGGCCTCGGCTTAGTGTAAGTTGATACCACTATGGCATTCATCGACGAGATCACATTTCATGTAAAGGCGGGCAAGGGCGGCGACGGCGTCGAGCGCTGGCTCCATGAGAAGGGCAAGGAGTTCATGGGCCCCGCGGGCGGGAACGGCGGCAAAGGCGGCGACGTCTATTTCGAGGCCGTCCGCGACATCGGCATCCTCGTCAATTATCGCAATACGAAGCTCCTCGAAGCCGAGAGCGGCGGGAACGGCGACAAGAAGAGCATGAACGGCAAAGACGGGGAGGACCTCGTCGTCAAGCTGCCGATCGGCTCCGTCGTCTATAACATGGACACCGAGCAATCGTTCGAGCTCCTGAAGGAAGGCGAGCGCGTCCTTGCTCTGAAAGGCGGCCGCTACGGCCTCGGCAACGAGCACTTCAAGGGCTCGACGAACCAGCGTCCCCTCCAGACGACGGGCGGCCGCGTCGGCGAAGAGGCCGATTTCCATATCGTCCTCAAGCTCGTCGTCGACGCGGGATTCGTCGGCTTTCCGAATGCGGGCAAGTCGTCGCTCTTAAATGCGCTCACGAATGCCAAATCGAAAGTCGCTTCATATCAATTCACCACGCTCGAGCCTGCACTCGGCGACATGCATAAATTCATCCTCGCCGACATTCCCGGCCTTATCGAAGGCGCTTCGTCGGGCAAAGGCCTCGGCGACAAATTCCTCCGCCACATCGCCCGAACGAAGATGATCCTCCACTGCATCTCTCTCGAGAACGAGGACATCGCGGCCGCATACAAGACGATCCGCGCCGAGCTCGAAGCATATTCCGAAGAGCTCGCGACGAAGCGGGAGATCATCATCCTCACCAAGACCGACCTCATCGACGAGAAGACCCTCAAAGCGAAAGTAAGGGAAGCGAAAAAGCTCAACAAGGAAGTCCTCTCCGTCTCTGTCCTCGACGCCGCGCAGGTCAAGGATCTCAAAGACGCTCTCGTCAAAACATTGCGCTTGCTCGCGTAAAGTTATTGAATTTTCTTCAGCAAAAATTAATCAGACATTTCGTATGATGTCTGACAAGTCCTCTTTTCATTACGAGAGGTATATAATTTTTTCTGACGATGAAGAAACATATAAAAAACCCAAAGAACGACGACAAGCCGGCGACCCGAGCGGATGTCAAAGAGATCGTGGCGGAGATCGTGACGGAGATCATAGGCGGTACTGTTCCAGGTATGGTAACAAGCATCGTCACTGATATCGTCGATTCGCGCATAGAGAGTCTCGCTATCATGGTCAAGCGCGGTTTCGACGATATCAATGAGCGTATGGCGACCAAAGATGAACTAAACGCCTTCAGGGAAGAAGTCGCGGCTTTCGATCGACATATCACCGGGCGAGTAGATGACCATGAAAATCGCATCGGCCTCCTCGAAGGCGCGGGCGCGTGACGCCTCGCCGCCCAAATTGTCTATCCGGGCATTTCCTGATAGATTTGAAGCGATGAAAACCTACATCCCTACCGTCGGCCTCGAGATACATGCAGAGCTCAAAACCGCGACGAAGATGTTCTGCGACTCGAAGAACGACCCGTTCAAATCGGCGCCGAATGCGAACGTCTGTCCGATCTGCATGGGCCATCCCGGCACGCTACCGGTCATAAACAAGAAGGCAGTCGAGCATGTCCTCCGCGTCGGCGTCGCCGTTGGAGCGAAGCTCGCCGACTTCACCGAGTTCGACCGCAAGAACTATTTCTATCCCGACATACCGAAGGGCTACCAGATTTCACAGTACAAATATCCGCTCGTCTCCGGAGGCGAGCTCGCAGGGGTCGCTCTTACGCGCATCCATCTCGAGGAAGACACTGCGTCCTCCGGCCACGACCAGGGAGATTTCTCTCTCGTCGACTTCAATCGCGCCGGCGTGCCGCTCATGGAGCTCGTAACCGAGCCTGTCATCCATTCCGCCGAACAGGCGGGGGAGTTCGGCCGCGAGCTGCAGCTTCTCCTCCGCACGCTCGGCGTCTCGGAGGCCAACATGGAGAAGGGCGAGATGCGCGTCGAGGTGAATATATCCGTCGCTTCGGAAGAAGATACCGCAGCGAAGCGCTTCGGCACGAAAGTAGAGATCAAGAATATCAATTCGTTCAAATCCGTCGAAAAATCTATCGCCTACGAGGTCGAGCGCCATATCGCCGTCCTCGAAGCGGGGGAGAAGATCGTTCAAGAGACGCGCGGCTGGGACGATTCGAAAGGCAAGACGTTCTCTCAGAGGAAGAAGGAAGACTCTCACGACTATCGCTATTTTCCCGACCCAGACCTTCCGAAGCTCAAGATATCGGAGATTCCCGAGTTCTCTCGCCAGAATCTGGCTCAAACGCAGCCTGAATTGCCGTGGGAGAAGCGCGCTCGCCTTTCCAAGATCGGGCTCAAGCCGACAGATATCTATATATATGTGACGATCCCGCTCGTCGGTTCGTTCTTCGAAGCGTCGACGGTCGGCTTCAGCAAGCCCGAGACGATCCTCCTCGCGTCGAACTATATAACGACCGACATCCTCGGCCTCATAAAGAAAAAGCACGGCGAGGGCAAGGAAGATATGATATCGATCCTGCCGTTCGGTCCGCAGGAATTCGCCAAGCTCGTCTCTCTCATCGAGAAGAAGACGATCTCGTCCCGCGGCGCGAAGGACATCCTCGCCGTCATGTTCGAGAAGGACGGCGATCCCGAGGCGGTCGCCAACGAGAAGGGACTCATCCAAAAATCGGATGAAGGCGCGGTCAAGAAGATCGCTGCCGAAGTGATCGCCGAGAATCCGACGGTAGCCGAAGATTTCAAGAAAGGGAAGCAGGCCTCTCTCCAGTTCCTCATCGGCCAGGGAATGAAAAAGTCGAAAGGCTCCGCCAACCCGGAAGTCCTCAAAGCTGCCCTCCAATCTCTCCTCGCGTGAAAAAAGTTTCCATAGCTATCATCGTCATCGTCGTCTTGCTCGCTCTCGCCATCAGTGCGAATGTCTTTTCCAAGGTGCCGAGCTCTCCTGTTCCATCCGATGCGGCTCTTTTGGTCGCGTCGTCCACGAATATCGTCGCGCCCACGGCGAATGCCCCTTTTCCTGACTCGCTCTACCAGCGCGCCGTGCTCACGATCGCCGGAAAGGAGTTCGTCGCCCTCGTTTCCGACAGCGATCGCTTCCGCGAGGAGGGTTTGAGCGGCCGTTCCGGTCTCAAGCCGGGCGAGGCGATGCTTTTCATCTTCGACACGCCCGATTTTCTCGGGTTTTGGATGAAAGATATGCGCTTCTCGATCGATATGCTCTGGCTCGACGCGGATAAGCGGGTCGTCTCGTCCGAAAAAGACGTCTCGCCCGCGACATATCCGCAGATCTTCTATCCGACGACGCTCGCGCAGTATGTCGTCGAGCTTCCAGCGGGCACGCTCGCCTCTCTCGGAGTGAGATCGGGCGATGTCGTCTCGATCTCCGTCGCAGAAACGCTTTCTATGTAGAGTCCCGCCGCGGGCGCGGTGGGAAACTTCTCCGTTTTGTGCCCAGATATCCCCAAGGCCATTATTTTTTGCTGTGATCGGCCTAGAAACTAGTAAATAAACACTGAAACTAGTTCCAATCCGCAGATATTCTAAGGCGCACTGCGAGCAGCGCCCGCGTCGCTGCTTTACAATCAAGACCGGCTATTTTCTAAAAGAAAAAATCGCGCAAATCGCGTTCTTTTTAGCGCGCGGAGCTTGTAGAATGAGACAGCTTAATTTTTCGTGCTTGCTTTTGTCGGAAATTATTAGCGCTCGGTCACTTTGAGCCACTTCTGCATCATGAACATCTTTATCACTAAGAGAGACGGAACCAAGGAGCTCTTTAATGCCGACAAGATCAACCGCTCGATCGAGCGCGCTGCTCGCGGCCTCGAAGACCCGGTCGCTCTGGTGACCCAGATCGCTACCGATACGCGCGTCACGATGTATGACGGCATGACGAGCGAGGAATTGGACAAGGCGACCATCAATGCGGCCATCCAGAACATCCAAAACGATACCGATTTCGATAAAGTCGCCACCCGGCTCCTCCTCAAGACCATATATAAGAAGGTCATAGGGGATTACGACACAGATAATTCCGCCGATTTAGCCGAAAAACACCGCGCGGGCTTCATAGATTACGTTAAAAAAGGCGTCGCCGAGAATCGCCTTCATCCGGATATGCTCGCAAAGTACGATCTGGCAAAGATCTCCGCCGCGCTCGACGCGTCGCGCGACGATATCTTTCTCTATTCCGGTCTCGACGGCTTGATGAATCGCTACTCGATCAAGAGCCTCGCCCAAGAGCCGACGGAGACGCCTCAATACCTCTTCATGCGCATCGCTATGGGACTTTCGTACAACGAGGAAGACCCGACCGCCTGGGCGATCAAGTTCTACGAGAAGATGTCGAAGCACGAATTCATCGCCGGCGGTTCGACGAACGTCGCGGCGGGTACGAACCGACCTTCGCTCGCGAACTGCTTCCTCCTCGAGATCCACGACGACATGGAGCACATCTCGAAATCGGTCGCGGACGTCATGCTCCTCTCGAAAGGCTCGGGCGGCATCGGCGCTTCTATCACCAAGCTCCGTGCCGCGGGCTCGCCATTGAAATCGAACTTCGGCGGCGCCTCGACCGGCCCGACGCCTTTCGCCAAGATCATCGACACCGCTATCCGCGCCATCGCCCGCGGCGGCAAGAAGAAGGGAGCGCTCTGCTTCTATATGGAGAACTGGCATCTCGATTTCCCCGAGTTCATCGATTGGAAGCATAACGCAGGCGACGACTATCTCCGCATGAGGACGGCCAATACCGCGGCGTTCCTCTCCGACGAGTTCATGAAGCGCGTCATCTCTGGCCAGGACTGGTATATGTTCGACCCTGTCGAAACCCCTGATCTGAATGAGCTCTACGGCGCCGCATTCTCTGCTCGCTACAAGGAGTATTGCGCTAAAGCCGAAAGGGGAGAGCTCCGCGCATACAAAAAAGTGCCCGCATCCGAGCAGTGGCGCCTCATCCTCACCTCTCTCCAGTCGACGTCTCATCCGTGGATCACCTGGAAAGACCCTATAAACCTCCGCGCGCTCAATAACAATACCGGCACGATCCACATGTCGAATCTCTGCACCGAGATCTGCTTGTCGCAGGACAAGGATAACGTCGCTGTCTGCAATCTCATTTCGGTCAACCTGGCCGTCCACGTCTCGAACAAAGAGGTCAACTGGTCGAAGCTCGAAGATTCCGTCCGCCTCGCCGTGCGCCAGCTCGACAATCTCATCGACATCAATAAGCTCCCGATACCCGAGGCCACGAAGTCCGACAAAAGCAATCGCGCTATCGGTCTCGGCGTCATGGGCCTTGCCGATGTCTTCGAGAAGCTCGGCCTTTCGTACGATTCCGAGCATGCATGGGACTTCGCCGATCGCGTCTTCGAGTTCATCTCCTATATGGCCATCGATGAGTCGACGAATCTCGCCCAGGTCCGCGGCTCGTATCCGAATTTCGCCGGTTCGCGCTGGTCGAAGGGTCAGGTCCCTGTCGACACGATCAAAGTCCTCGAAGAAGATCGCGGCCGCGCCGTCACCATATCGAAGGAGTCCAAGCACAAGGGCCTCAACTGGGACATCCTCCGCTCCAAGGTGAAGAGAGGCATGAGGAATGCCACGCTCATGGCCATCGCCCCGAACGCCAACATCGGTCTCGTCGCCGGAACGACTCCCGGCATGGATCCGCGCTTCGCGCAGGTGTTCTCGAGGAACAAGATCTCCGGCAAGTATATGGACATCAACCATAACCTCGTGAAGGATCTCAAGAACATGGGCATATGGGAGAAGGTCCGCGGCCAGATCATCGAGAGCCAGGGCGATATCGCCTCGATCGAGGGCATACCGCAGCACGTCAAAGACATATATAAGACGTCCTTCACTACCTCTCCGTATGCATTCATCGAAGTCGCCGCTCGCGCCCAGAAATGGATCGACCAGGGCATATCGCGCAACATGTATCTCGAGACGCGCGACATCGACGAGACGATGAAGATATATACGGCCGCCTGGGAGAAGGGCGTGAAGACCACGTACTATCTCCACATGAAGCCGCGCCATACCGCCGAGCAGTCTACCGTTCGCGTGAACAAGGCCGAGAAGATGGGCAAGATAGGCTTTGCCGCCGTCTCGAGCATGCTCTCCACGGCTGCGGGCATCGCCGATCGCAAGGCCGCCTTCGACGCCCCTCTCCAGAAGTCTCTCGATATCATCGAGCCGGCGCCTCTCGCCGCGCCGTCGACGGCGCCTGTCATGTTCAAAGTGACTCCAAGGGAAAAGGAGGCGCCGCAGCCCGCGCCTACTACGATTCCCGTTGCCGCGCCGGTATCGTTCGCCCAGAAGCCTTCGGGATATACATCGCTCGCCGATCTCGCTACATCGGTCGCGACGCAGCCGTCGTCCGTTTTAGCGCCCGAGAGCGATCCCTTAGAAACATCGGCCTCTTCTTTCAAAGTAGTGAACGGCCGCAGGGTCTTCGCTTCGTCCGATCCGTCAGAAGAGAATATCTGCGACAGTTGCCAGTAGATTACTAGCTATCAATATCATTATGGCCCTCATCGGAAAAGCCTCGCCTGAAGACGTAAACCTGCATCCGCTCAACTATAAGTGGGCCTATGACCTCTATAACCAGGCGGTCAGGAATACCTGGTTCCCTCACGAGATCGCCCTCAAGGAAGACCTCGAAGACTGGGCCAAGATGACCGAAGACGAGAGGCACGCGGTCAAGTTCCTCATGGCTTTCTTCAATCCGGCCGAGCTCATCGTCAACCGCTCGCTCGCGCTCGGCGTCTACCCATACCTCAAGTCCCCGGAATGCCACCTCTATCTCGCAAAGCAGATGTGGGAAGAGGCGAACCACTGCGTGGCTTTCGAGTACGTGCTCGAGACCTTTCCGTTCGATCGCGAGAAGATATTCAGTCTCCACCTCGGCGTGCCGTCGATGCAGGCGAAAGAGGCATATATCAACAAGTACATGAAGCGCATGATGGACGTGCGCCTCGACATCGAATCGCCGGAAGGGAAGAAGGACTTCATCAGGAATCTCGTGGCTACGAACATCGTCATGGAGGGCATCTGGTTCTATTCGGGCTTCATGGTCGCGCTCTCTTTCCGCCAGAGGAACCAGCTCCGCAATTTCGGTTCGATGATCAACTGGGTCATCCGCGACGAGTCGCTCCATTTGAAATTCGGAATGACTTTGATCCATAACATCCTCGAGGAGAACGCCGTGCTCCTCACCGAGGAGTTCGCCACAGAGATCCGCGACATCATCGTCGAAGGCGTCAATCTCGAGGTCAACTACAACAAAGACCTCTTCCCGAACGGCATCCTCGGTCTCAACGCCGACTATGTGAACCAGTACGTCATGTACGTCTGCGACCGCCGCCTCGAAGAGCTCGGCCTGCCGAAGTACTACAACGTCACCAATCCCGCCAAATGGATGGCTACCTCGACCGACGTCTTCGAGCTCGTGAACTTCTTCGAAGCCCAGAATACGAACTACGAAGTCGACAGCGGTAGCCACAAGAAGACGGCGCAGGAAAAGCAATAAGCCGCTCCCTTCTGGACAAAATGCAAAAACATCCGCGCAGGTGGGTGTTTTTGCGATTTCTTCATCTTTATTTCATCTCTCTCTGCTACGATTCTCGCGCCGGCGAAAGCCGGACAAGCCGATGGCGTAGTGCGAGACGGGGTTTGGTAGCCCATGTCTCGAAGGTGCGAATCCTTCCATCGGCTCAAGAAAAGTTTGACACAAAAAGTCGGACGGAATAGAATATCCTTACAGGCTACCAAACCCCGTTCCGCTCAAAATTATGCGAGACAGAAGCAAAGACCATTCGAAAGGATGGTTTTTGCTTGTCTGTTTACCTTACCGGTTGCAATATTGCAGGAACTTTTTCCGGAGCTGGCAGATTGTAGCCTCAGTAGCAACATAAATCGCTTTTTATGGATATAGGATTCATAGGCCAGGGCTGGATAGGGAAGAACTATGCGGACGATTTCGAAAAGCGC
>CAZQUF010000008.1:0-22199 GCA_964596505.1 uncultured Candidatus Saccharibacteria bacterium
CGTATCTGGCTGGAGGAGGCACAGTCCGCCGGTGATGGCGGGCATGACGACGAGAGGTATGAAGCCTTTTTTGAAATCTGACGCCTTGTCTTTGACAAAGGAGAGCCAGGCGGCGAAATACATGATCGCCGCGATCTTGAGGACTTCGGATGTCTGGAACGAGAACGAGCCGATGAGGAGCCAGCGTACCGCGCCTCCGTGGTGGAGTCCGAGGCCGGGTATGAATATGATGGCATTAAGGAACACGGCGAAAAGGAGGAACCAGAAGGAGACTTTTCGCCATGACATGTAGTCGATGCGGGAAAAGACGTACACAGCGACGAGGCCCGGCAGAAGGCCAAAAAATATTTGTTTGAAGGCGATCGATCCGAACTGCACCGAATCGCGGGCCAAAAGGCCGAGCGATGCCGAAAGGAATATCAAAAAGCCGGCGACCACGAGGAGTCCGATCGATACGAGGAGCTGCGTGTCCATCCTGTTCTTGCGCATGCGGGTATATGATATCACGCTCGCTTGATGGTCCTATAAACAAAAAACCTCTGGATAATCCAGAGGTTTGTGTTTTGGGCGTTCGCGCAAGCGCGTCGCCAGGAGAAACCCGACTGAACGATCCAGAGGACCGGTCGGAAAACCTTAGAGGTCAGTGATGAGCAATGAGTGTGCCAATGTAGCATGCAGTCGTGTGCGTCGATCGAGTCGACGCATTCGGCAGGCACCAAACTCGCTTCTTATCGCCTATATCGCGCCTCAGAGGCTGCGAGGCGATCAATCAATGAACTACTCTACTGGAGATAGTATAGCACCTAGTGCTTTAAAAGTCAAGCTCTTTTCGTGATTGCGACCAAGATCAACAACAAATGGCCTTGTTGAGCTCTACTTTTAAGTAGCGCCCTGCATATCATCCTTTGCGACGATATATTTCAAAGTAGCGTCGACGAGGGCGACGAGATCATTGAATCTTCCGTCATACGTGGACCCGAGGACGCTCACGATGATGGGGTGATCGAGCCCGGCGTTGAAGGCGGCTACTACATTTCCTCCTGCAAGGTCGGTAAAGCCTGTCTTCGAGGCGATGAGGTTCGGAATGTGGGGTATGGAGATGTCGGTATTGACCGCGGCATGATTCATGATCTCGGAGGCGATCGTCGTGTGCGGCATGGATGTCGCTTCGACGAGGTGGGGCGAATTCTTGAGGATGTAATCGACGACCATGGCGATATCGCGAGCCGAACCGTAGCCGCCCGACATGACCGGAGATATGTCGAGGCCCGAGGGATTGAGGAAGCGCGTGTGAGTCAAGCCGATATCCTTGGCGAATGCATTCATCTTTCCGACGAAAAGGCCGATAGGGTCGGTCGAGGTGCTCGAGATCTCTTCTCCGCCGGCGCGCGCGATCGCGTGTATGCCGTCGTTCGATGACGTGATCAGGCTAAAGTCGATGAGATTATCTATATTCCATGATTCGTCGACATTGAGGCCTGTATCCCCCTCCTCGCGCACATCGTCGGCATTCACGCGTACGAGAAGATAGCTCGGGATGAGCTTGTAGGCGACAGCGGCAGAGACGAGCTTCGTGAGAGAGGCGAGGGGCCGAGATTCATCGGCATTCTTTTCATAGAGCGTCTTGCCTTCCCGCACGTCATAGACGTAGGCAGACTGGGCCTCGATCGAAATCAGGGGAAAAAACGGCACTGCTTTCGTAGTAGTAGCGTTTACAGGGATCAAGTCCGATGTCGGCTCGGTCGGCCGGGCCCACCATAAAAACAGCGCCACGAAAAGCGCCAAGAGCGAGAGCTCGAGAAGCGCGATGTTCTTGGGTTTCATTGCGTTTGGTCTTCGGACGCTTGCTGGGGTTCGGGCTGCTGCTCTGCAGCTTCGGCTTGCTTCTCTTCGGCGGCGAATGCTTCGAGCTCTGCCTTGACCTTCGCGTATTCGGGCAGGTCTTCGATCTTGGCGACGCCGAGGTGCGCGAGGAGATCGATGGTCGGACGATATGAGAATCCTCTACCCTGCCCTTCCTTACCCTCTTTGTAGGTCTCGCGCTCGATGAGGCCGCGAATGAGCAGGTTGCGGAGGATAAATGAAGAATTGACCCCGCGTATGTAATCGACCTCCGCTCGCTTGATGGGACCTTTGTAAAGGATGATGGAAAGGGTCTCGAGGCCGGCTTTACCGAGGTCGCGCATGAGCTCGTCTTTCGTGAGCTGTTCGATCATTGCGCTCACTTCAGGCGCGGTGCGGAGCTCGATCTCCATATCGGCGCCATCGCCGTTTTTCATGATCCGAAGGCCGCGGGGAGCCGCAGGGTCGGCAAGGCGCGCCTCGAGAGCCGCAAGGGCCACATCGAATCCTTCTTTCGTGCAACCGAGAGATGCGAGGGCTTTTTTCACGGTCAGAGGCTCGCCTTTCCAGAAAAGGAGGGCTTCAAGCTTGGCTTCGAGATTCATACGGCTAGTATATATGATTTTCGGACATCAATTAATATCTTCGACTCATCGCTCGCTGGGCCATATTTCTTGCCCTGCTCTTTCATTATCTCGACGAGATTGTCGATGTTGACCCATCTAATCTCGCTCACGGCCTCGGGATCGGTCACATTCCGGGCATGCGTCGCGACATGGCGACAAAGAAAATAGACGACGGTCTTCTCGATCCGCTGCTCGGAGCCCATACGGACAGCAAGCGAGCCGACATATCTGACAAGTGCGGCTTCCATTGAAAACTCCTCTTTCAGTCCTCTCGCAAGCACCTCTTCGAGCGATTCGTTTGGTTCGATGGTCTCGTGCATAAGCGTGTAGAAGTTCTCGGGATATTTCCGAATTGATGGCGTTCCGTAAAAGTGGCAAGCGACTTCATTCTTGTCATTCATCAAGACGGCGCCTAGCGATAGGTGGTGAGGCGTGGTGATAGTTCCTCGAAAGTAATTTTCCATATCTTTAATATTTAGGCACGTCGACCTGCTCCGTCTCCATGACGATATCGTCGAAATGGCGCTCCTGAGTGACGTTGATGATGCCCTGCTTGACGAGCTCGAGCATGGCGAGAAAGGAGACGATAACATCGACTTTTTTCGCCTGATTGGAGGAGCCGGTGAACTCGCGGAAGCTCATGCGCAGGCTCTCGGCGACGCGCTTGGTCAGATTCGATATCATCTCCTCGAGACTGATGACCTTATCGACGACGACTTTTGGTAGGAACTCCTTTTTCGGTAGGTTTGCGAGGACGCGATTGGCTGCGGCAAAAAGATTTGCGAGAGTCATATCCGCGTCAGGCGAGAACACCGGATCGAGCTTACGCTCGCCGCGAGCGAAGAGGACATTCGCGCCAAAGAGGGGCTTTAGGCCTGCCGCAAGAGCGCGCATCCGTTCATAGATGCGCAAGCGGCGGTTCAGGTCGTCGATAGACGCCTGCTCTTCGGTCGTGAGGTCGAGCGTCGGCAGGAGCGATTTCGACTTGATAAGAAGGAGCGTCGAGGCTATGAGGACGAATTGAGCGCTGTCCGCGACCGGAAATTCGCCAAGATTATGGACGTATGCGATGTAGTCGTCCGCCACTTGGGCGAGCGATACGTCGTTCACGAAGAGCTTGCGCTTCTCTATGAGGTCGAGAAGGAGCTCGAGCGGGCCTTCGAAAGCGGATTGTTTGACGGTGAAGGGCATATGAAGATGTGCGGCTATTATATCGCATCTATGCAGAAAAAAGCCGCCTCGCTGGAGAGAGGCGGCTTGTTCTAATTGTGGTATGCCGACGCGAAGGCAATACCCGCGAGCTTCATGACCAAGTGCTCGGCGTGGATTACGCCTGAACCATCCGTGGAGTCCTGGATAGCCGCGGCGAGGTAGGCTTCCATGGGCGTCATGCGGATGAGCCTGACACATTCTTCCGTCGAGATCCCTTCCGCGACGACTTTCAATTTGACTTTGGCGTCGTCGGTATACCAGACGTCGAAGGCAGCCTTCGACTCGAATGAGGACCAGAAGCGCACGCCCGCATAACCATTTGCGGCGGCCGTGTATTCGAACGTTACGTGATACATTTGAGGTATCTCTTTCTATTTGACTGACGTTGTACTTAAAATTACCAAATCAAAACCTACCGTGGTAAGGCTAACAAGTCAAGTCGCTTATCTTTGCCCAAGTACTATTTCTGAGCCTTTTTTATCGTGATGCCAAGCTCCAAGAGCCTCTCCGGTTCTGCATTGGCGGGAGCTTTCATCATAAGGTCCCTACCCTCGCCCGTCTTGGCGAAGGCGATGACTTCGCGGATGTTCGGCTCGTTCTCGAGGATGGCCATGAGCCGGTCGAGGCCCCAAGCGATGCCGCCATGGGGCGGCGCGCCGTACGAAAATGCATCGAGCATGTGGCCGAAGTTCTCGCGGATCTTCTCCGGCGAGTGGCCCATGATTTCAAGGACCTTCGACAGCGCTGCAGCCTGGTGGTTCCTGATCGATCCGCCGCCAATCTCGAAACCGTTCAGAGCTACGTCGTACTGGGTCGTGAGGATGTCTCCTACATTCTCGCCTTTCATGAGCATATCCATGTGCTCAGGCTTTGGCGCAGAAAACGGATTATGCGTGAACGTCCATCCGCCTTTATCGGTCTTTTCGAAGAAAGGAAAATCGACGACCCAGCAGAACGCGAGGAGGTCGGGGTCGTTCTTGTCTTTTCGGATGTCGGGCTTGTCGCTTTGATACTTTTCCATTGCTTCTTTGTAGGTGAAGCGCGGGAATGGGATCTCCTGGATCTTCTTGTGAGGAGCGATCGTTTTAATGAGTTCGATAAGAAGACGCTCGTTCACCGCCATAACGTCTTCTCGCGTGACAAAGCTCATCTCGAGGTCCAGCTGGGTGAATTCAGGCTGGCGGTCGCCGCGAGTGTCCTCATCGCGCATGCAGCGAGCGAGCTGAAAATACTTTTCGAATCCTGCGACCATGAGAAGCTGCTTGTACTGCTGGGGCGACTGCGGCAGAGCATAGAACTTGCCCTGCTCGACGCGCGACGGCACGAGATAGTCGCGGGCGCCCTCGGGCGTCGCTTTAGTGAGGAGCGGCGTCTCTATTTCCGTAAATCCCTCTTTGGTCAGCCAATTCCTAATGAAAAGGTTGACAGCGTGGCGGCGGCGAATGTTCTTTTGAAGGCGCGGCCTGCGAAGGTCGAGGTAGCGGAACGAGAGGCGCGGCTCTTCGCCTATCTCCCTGCCGTCGCCGCGGACATCGATCGGAGGCGTCTGGGCTTCGTTAAGGACAGAAATGCCGAGTATTTCAAGCTCGATCGTGCCGTTTTGTTTGTCTTTATGGGCGTTCTTTTCGGGGCGTGGATTGACCTTGCCCGTGATCTCGACGACCCACTCTGGACGGAGCTTCGATGCGGTTTCCATCGCAGCTTTCGCGGCATCGGTCTTCGGCGGCAAAACGACGCCCTGGACGTAGCCGGTCATGTCGCGGAAATCGAGGAAAATGAGCTTGCCCTGGTCGCGGCGGACGTCGACCCAACCTTTTATGACGACGGTCTCGCCTTTCTTCGATTCGAGGTCTTTGATGTATGTTCGTTCCATATATCGGTCTATGATACCTGTTTTTGCGCCGATTGACACTACGGAGTGAGGCGCTTGACCCCTCTATAAAGATAGGTCACGTCTCGTACGTTCGAGATGTCGAATATCTTCATCAGCATCCTCGTAGGCCCTGGAGCGAAGCCGCCATGAGGAGGACAGCCGTACTTGAAGAAGTCGAGATATGTCTTGAAGGAGTCTAAATCGAGGCCCTGTTCCTCGATCTGTTTCGAGAGCCGGTCAACTCGATGCTCGCGCTGCGCGCCGCTCGTGATCTCGATGCCGTTCCAGAGCAAGTCGAAGCTCTTTGTGATCGTGGGGTCTTTCTCGTCGCGCATGCTATAGAATGCGCGGACTGCCGCAGGAAATTCATGGATAAAGACGAATTCATGCCCGTGCTTCTCCTTGACATAGGCGCAGATCACGCGCTCTTCCTCCGGGCTCATGTCGTCCCCTCTCTCGTTCGGGATATTGAGACCCGCCAATATCTTTTTGGCTTCTCGGAGCGTCAGTTTTGGAAAAGGCGATGCCGGGATAGGCAGATCCCTGCCGTACATTTTCTGTATGTCCTCTCCATATTTTTCCTTCACGGCGCTAATCATGGCCGTGACCATGCGTTCTTCTTCGGCCATAAGGTCATGGTGTGACGAGATGTATGATATCTCTACGTCGTACATGGTGAATTCGGTATCATGGCGCGACGTAAACGACGGGTTAGCTCGAAAGACTGGTCCTACCTCGAAGACCTTCTCGAAGCCAGAGGCCATGGCCATCTGTTTGTAAAGTTGGGGCGACTGAGCGAGCTTGGCTACCTGGTCGAAATATTTGACCTCGAAGAGCTCTGAACCAGATTCGCTCGCTGTTGCGATGAGTTTCGGCGAATGGATCTCGATATAGTCGCTCTTGATGCAATAATTCCTAAACGCCTGCTCCATGATGGTCCAAACCTTGAAAATGAGAGCTTTTTCCGGCTTGCGTAAATCGATCCATCTCCAGTCCAATCGGATCTGCTGTTCGGTCTCGTCTTCTCCTTTCTTGATTACAACGGGAATAGGCAACTCTGGAGATGCAGCAGAAAGGACTTCCAGAGCAGTCGCCTCGATTTCTGCGCCGCCAGCGACCTGGTCTGCTTTTTTAACCTTACCCACAATCCCCACGACTGATTCCAAAGATAGGTTCTTTGCCTGCTCGAAGAGAGGGCTGTCTTTGGTGATGATCACTTGGACGGTGCCTGTGATATCTCTGAGTATCAAAAAGATGATCTTGCTTTGAACCCTCAAGATGTGCACGAAGCCGCGCACAGCCACTTCGCTTCCGACATGTTCCGGCACCTCTTTCGTATGTATCATGGTTACGATGATGATCGCACTCGATGTCCTTCGGAGAAACAAAAGCGCCCCTCCGAATTTATCGTCTGATAAATTCGCAGGGGCGATTTCATCGCGGTGCCACCCTGGTTTCGTCTTGCAGGCCTTAATTGACCGCATCGGGCGGTATCCGGAAGATTCTACTCTCGCCCTTCGCGCTGTTGCGCGGAAGCAATTTCTTTCCTCTGCCTCGCCGGTGTTGGCCGGGTCATCAGCCCTTAAACTCTACTAGATTAACCCCAAAATACAAGCACCGCATGAAATTGACAAGTAATTCACGATATGCTACTATTTAAGCGTAAACGACACAGAAACTTACAGCCACGCTTGCTCGTTGTATGAAAAAAATATTCTTTCGACGGTACTTCCGCGACTGGTCCGTGAGTACCCTGATTTATTTCTTGGTCCTCATGGGTCAGCTTGAGGCAGCCTTCTGGTGCCGAGCGCGTTACTCAATTCCGGACTATAACCCTTGGTTAACGCACCTGTTGACAAATCACTTCAGCGTTATCGCGGCGATAGTCGCGGCCGCCGCGCTCGTCATGGGATTCTTGACGCCGTTTTTCACATCGATTCTTAAGGACTTCTTTCTACTCGGATACGAATTCGAAGAGTGAGGTCCAGAAAGCGAGATTCTCAAACCGCCCGGTATTCCGGCGGTTTTTCTTTTCACTTAATGCCTATACATCCCAAAAAGCCCTACCTGTCTTCATCGCTTCTACGATCATGCCGATCGTCTTGAAAAGGGGTTGCGGTAGATGATCGGTATCGTACCAGTCCCACGACTCTACCCTGTCGGGCTCGAGCACTTTCGGTTCCCCTGATTTCCAGTCGGCGACGAAGCCCGCTTCCACATAATGCTTTGGCGCATAGTCTTTGAGATTCATGAGGCAGAGGAATTTGAGGGGGCCGACTTCGAGGCCGGTTTCTTCTGCGATCTCGCGCCGCGCGGATGCGTCGAAGGATTCCATATACTCGAAATGACCGCCGGGTAGCGCGTATTCGCCTTCGGCATGAGATCCTTTCCGCTTGCCCATGAGGAGCTTGCCGTCTTTCATGATGGCTATCCCGAGGCCGACCTGGGGGACGTCGCTATTCATTTTCTGCTATTTTATCCTCGATCTTTTTGAGCTCGCTTTCAGGGATGTCTCGTATGGTGGAATATCTCGCAAAGAAGAGCGGGTCGCCCTTTGTCGTTTTGTCTCCAAAAAGGGTCCGCTCAAAGGCGTCTTTGAAGTCCTTTGAATACTTTTCCAGTCGTTCACTCTCCGTAGAATGATAGGCTGTCTCGCCGAATTTCCTTGTAGCGAGGATCACCTGGAGGTAGTTCCTAAAACGGATGATCTGGCCGATATTCTCTCTCGTAATTTCGTAGCGTGGACACGGCGCACTCGTGAATCTTTCGAGCCGGTTTCCTTCCATCTGTTCTGGCAACGCCTCTTGTATAGTCATAGTAGTTATATTAAAAGCTAACTCCGACCGCCTTCTTCGCCCGGGCAAGCGTAGCATCCGCCTTTTTTCGGGCCTGCGCCGCGCCTTCCTCAAGGATCTTGAGGACATCCGCCCGATCCGCGGCGATCTTCTCCCGTCGCTCGCGCATCGGCCGGATGAAATCCTGTAAGTCCTTGACGAGCGCTTCCTTGAGAATCTTGTACTTGCCCGCATTCTCGGCATAGAGCTTATCGAGATACGCTTTGTCGCGAATGAGGGCGTGGATAGCGCGAACGTTCACCGGCACGCCGCTGGCTGAGTCGGTGACGATGGACATGACAGCCTTTTTGATCTCCTCGTCGGTCGCGAAAAGGCCGATGGTGTTTCCGTAGCTTTTGGACATTTTGTGGCCGTCAGTACCCGGAACCGTGGCCACATTCTCCATAATCAGGTCTTTCGGCAGTTTAAATATCTCTCCAAAGATATTGTTGAATTTCTGAGCGGTATCACGAGTATATTCAATATGTTGCTTTTGGTCAGCGCCTACTGGTACAACATCTGTATCGTAAAGCAAAATGTCAGCTGCCATTAGCATCGGATAGTTAAAGGTGCCGACGTTGATGTCTCCGAACACTCTATTCACCATGCCTCTGAATGTATCGTGGTGGTTCTCACTCTTAAATTCAGTATTTTGAGTGAGGAAGTTCGGATTCTTTTTGAAGAACTCTTCACTAACACCATCTTTAAAAGCGTGGGCAAGCATTAGATAGGGAACAGTTGTTATGGCATCGAATATCCATGCGAGCTCGGTGTGCGCCGAAACATCGGATTGCTTGAAAAGCACCGCCTTCTTGGGGTCGAGGCCGATAGCCAGATAATCTATAGCGAGCTCGACGATGTTCTCGCGCATCTCTTTGGCGTCCTGAATGAGGTTGAGAGCGTGGTAGTCGGCGATCATGAAATAGCACTCATAGGAGCCGGTATTCAAAAGGTCGACGAATTGCTTCATCGCGCCGAAATAGTTGCCGATATGGGGCCTTCCCGTCGGCTTTACGCCCGAAAGGAGGATTTTCTGTGGCTGTGCCATGGACAAATGGTAGCAGAAACCGGCTCTACGCGCTATTCTGGGGGCTTTTCAGCTTGTTAAAGCCGAGAATCCCGATCGCCAAAAAAGATACGGCGGTGATATAGAATAGATCGACGATGTCGCCGCTATATGACGTCAGATTCGTAGTGTAGGAATACACGAGGTCGGCGACGAACATGAGAGCCAAGCCGCCGATGATTATCTTGATATCCAGCTTGTGGCCGCCGCCCATGTATCTAAACGAGAGGCCTGAGACGACGAGCGATACCGTGAGAGCGAAAAAATCGCCGAGGGGATACGCAACGTCGAGGACCGACTTGAGCCATCCCTGCCTCTGAAAGTCCCCCACGCCTCTCAATCCGAGGATAAAAAATACGTAGTATGTGACCGCGAGGGTCAGGATCGGCGCTATCACCACAAAAGCCTTCCCTAGCGTTGTCCGAAGACCCATCTGGGCGCCCATGGTTTTCGAGAGGAATACGATACCGAGGGAGTAGAAGAAAAGGCTCGGCATATAGAAAAAGTCCGCGAGCGACGGATACGGCGTATTGACGCCGAGGAAGAAGTTGTAGTAGGCCCAGACCATGCCTCCCGCGCCCCACAGAAACAGGCCGAAGCCTATGGCTGAGACCGCTCTTCCGACATCGAAGCTTATGCCGCCCCAGACTTTCGCTCCTTTGATGGCAACCACGCCCGCGAAGAGGGCCATGAGCCCATAGAGCAAGTCGAGGACGTTCGTTTGATACGAGGAAAGACCGCCGAAGAATATGACGGCCCAATAGATCAAAAGACCGATGAAGAGGGCGATGCAGACCCTCTGATATGCGTTGAAATGCATGAAAGCTGCTTACCCGGGAATTATACCATGCCGAAGTTAGATAGCCTTCCCTGTTCTCTGTCTCGATACTTCCGCGAGGATAATAGACGTTGCGACAGCGACATTGAGAGAGCTTGCTGAACCCTGGATGGGTATCTTGACCATGGAATCGGCGATGGCGCGATAGCCGGCGCTCAGGCCGACTTTTTCGTTACCCGCGAGAAGGATGGTAGGTTTGGCGAAATCGTGGTCGGAGTAAGCCACGGTTCCCTTTTCGTCTGTTCCGATAATCTGGAGGTCGGGATACGCTGCTTTCATCTTCTCTATCCACGGCATAAGGTCATTTTGGGACGGTACGCGGACGATCGGATAGGAAAAGACCGACCCCGTCGCGGCGCGCACGGCCTCTGGGTCGTAGAGATCGGTAGCATGGCCGGTGACGATAAGGCCGTCGACGCCGAGCGCATCGCACGAACGGACGAGCGTGCCGAGATTTCCGGGACTCGCCGGGCGATCGAATATGACGATGAGAGGATTCTTCGTCTGGGGTATCTTGTTCAGATCGTCTTTCGGGATGCGGGCTATGGCGAGAAGCTCCGACGGCTCGTCCTTGTCGCTCAGTTTGTTCAGGATGGCGAGCGAGACGTCGTAATGCTTCTCGGCCTTAGATTCCTTGAGGATGTTCTTGGCCCAATCAGAAAGACCCTTTTCAGGGGCATAGATGTAGGCCTTGATGTCCCAGCCATACTTGAGGGCATTGTTCATATTTCGCACGCCTTCAAAGAGGAAGCCGAGATGGTTCCTTTTCTCGCGATTCGTCTTGAGGGCGTTTATGACCTGAAATTCGGCGTTTTCGCGGCTTATTTTGAGGATTTTGGGGTACATAATCTGATTCTATGCCGACTTTATCTCAAAAGCGAATATGCCGTTCGTCTTGATCTTCTCTTCATAGCCAGGATATGACGCGTATATCTTTTTCATGGCATCTACCGATTCGGCAGAGGGCATGATCTTCTTGAAGGGCATCTTCGCGACTAAGGCATCGACGCCTGAAAAGTGATGTTTAGCTAGGATGACTCTCGAGAGGCGCTTCGAGCCACAGGAAAATACGAGGGTATCGCCTTTCTCGATCGGCCTATACTTTATGGTCGCTGCGCGCGTCTCGATCGACTTCGCGCCAGACTTTATCTGATCGAACATTTCCATGTCGGATGCGCGGAGCTTGAGCGTCCAGGTTTTTTTCATTCCTTTAGTAATCTAGAAGTCCTTTTGATCGCCTTCATTCATGACGATAAAGTCGATGCCTTCTTTAGCTAGCTCACGCTGCGTCAAACCGTGCGCCGGACCAAGCCTGTCGGGAATGAGCATACCGTCGTGCACGGGAAACGCTCTTTTCGGATGGAGCTTGAGAGCATATTCAATCAATTCGGTAAGCGTGGCCCACGGACCAGCAACCGGTAACGCGAGGATGTCGATGGGCTGATTTGGATCAAAGCATGAATCTCCTGGATAGAATAGTTTCTTACCTATAAAGTAGGCTGTATTTTCAACGGGTTTAACCGTCCGGTACATTGCCCAATGGTCTTTGCCGAAACCGGCAATCTCAACGCCTTTTTCGGTCATTGACTGGCCATGACCGATGACGGAATATGGAATTCCTTCTTTTTCGAGAATGGCGCCGACCGACGCATTGGTTACGACTTGAGCTTTCGGGTTATTCACGAGCACATCTTTTAAAGATTCGACATGGAGATGGTCGGCATGCTCGTGGGTGATAAGGACGATATCGACTCCTCTTGCAGAAGACTGTTTCGTCGAATAGGCGCCCGGGTCGGTCAGGATGACGAGACCCTTTTCTTCTATCAGAAGACAGCAATGGCCGAGTTTGGTAATTTTCATATCTCTAGTTTACTTTATTCGTGTCGTTCTTTCCGCTGAGAAGATTGAGGAGCGATTCTACAGCCATATCGCTCGCTTTCTGATTCGCCTCGTGCGTATTGAATGCGGTTCCTGAATTCGAGTTAAACCAGACGCCGAGAGGCAATGCATCAAACTCGTTTCCAAATGGCTCGTCCTGAGCCGCTTTGATCCGACCTGACTTTAGCTCAGCGAGCAGCGCTTCTCTCTCGAGGGCGCCTACGAATGCGCAGTTTATGAGAAGCGATCCGTCTTTCAGAAGGGAAAGTTTCGCGCTGTCGATGAGGTTTTTGTTCTGAGCCTTTGGTACGTGGATAGTTACGATATCGCTCATCTTGAGGAGATCATTCAAACCAGTGAAGGATGCGCCGGTCGCCGACTCGATCTCAGGCTTTCTCGTGTTACTCGTATAAACGATTCTTTTTGCGCCGAGACCATTAAGCATCCGAGCTACCTGGCTACCGATGTGCCCCATGCCTACGATACCGATAGTGAGCTCTTTGAGTGACGACGTAGTTTCAAACACCGCCTTTCCCGTCCTTCCGAGCTCAAATACGTTGCGAGTCATGGCAAGCATGAGGGCGACGGTATACTCAGCAACGGCGTACGAATTCGCGCCGGGAGCATTGGCGATCGCGATGTCCTTTTGCGTCGCGAGCGCATAGCCTGGGATGAACTGCTTCCAATCTGAACCAGTGAAAACGATCACCTTGAGGTCATCTGCGGCATTGATGACTGCGTCGGTAACTTTTTCAATGCCACCAAGAATATAGGCGACTTTGCCCTTTATTGCCCGTACGAGCTCCTCTTCTGTTGCGGCGGGTTTGTCGAGGCGCGCGATATCGTATCCCGCTTGTCGGAGCATTTTTTCGTGCTCAGGAAAAATAAAGAGAGAATCGGTGACAAGGATTGTTTTTGACATGTTACGTAACGACTAGGCCGTTATCGAGGGTAATGATGCAGCCTGATTGTTCAAGCTTTCGAATCTTCATTATGCGCTGAGATGCTTACTCACATCCTTGAAATCTACCTTTTCTTGAGTTCCCTTTTCAAGATTCTTCACGGTCGCCTTTTCTTCTTTCGCCTCGTTCGCGCCGTATATGACCGCATATTTTATGCCTTTATCGCTCGCGTAGGCGAGCTGCTTCTTCATATCGGTCGTGTCGGGATAGAGGATCGTGTTTATGCCTGCCGCGCGAAGGTCCGATGCGAGCGAAAGATAATCGTCGATAAGGCTCTCGTCGAAGTTGACGATGAGCGCGGTAGCGGTGCTTTTCTGGGCGGTCATGAGCTTGAGCTCTTGGAGGACGGCGATGAGGCGATCGAGGCCGATAGAAGCGCCGACCGCGGGAACGGGCTTATTGGCGAACATGCCGACAAGGTCGTCGTAGCGGCCTCCGGAAAGGACGGAACCGAACTGAGGCGCCTCGCTGAGCGTCGTCTCGAAGATCATGCCTGTGTAATAGTCGAGACCTCGAGCGATAGAAAGGTCGATGATAAAGCGGGTATCCGGCGAGAGGACCGCGGCCTTTTCGATGATAAAGAGGAGATCTTCGAGCGGCGGCTTTATAGCAGGCGTCGCTTCAGCGACCGCAGCGAGCTCGTCTCGCGCAGCCATGGCGTCGAGAGCGGTCTCCGCGAAATCGACGATGGATTCCCCGTTCTCTGCTGAAATGCCGGCAGCGAGCAGCTCCTCTCGCACTCCTTCCTTGCCGATCTTGTCTATCTTGTCGACGGCGCGGATCGCGGCGACCTTGGCCTCGGGAGAAAGCTTGAGCGAGTCGTAGAACGCCGCGATGATGACGCGCGAATTGACCCGAACGACGAAGCCGTCCTGCGGAACGCCGAGCTTGACGAGCGTGTTAGCAGCCAAGGCGAGCACTTCCGCATCGGCGAGGGGCGATGAGGTGCCGACGATGTCGGCGTCGCACTGGTAGAATTCGCGGTATCTTCCCTTCTGCGTATTATCCGCGCGCCAGACCGGCGATATCTGGTACCTCTTGAACGGCTTCTTAAGGTCTCCGTATTGCGCCACGACGCGGGCCAGGGGGATGGTGAGGTCGTAGCGGAGCGCGACATCGCGGTCGCCGTTATCTTTAAAGCGGTACATGAGCTTTTCGCCTTCGTCGCCGTACTTTCCCGTGAGCACTTCAGCATACTCCAAAGCCGGCGTCTCGAGAGGCTCAAAGCCGAAGCTCTCATAGGACGCGCGGATGACCTCCATCATCTTCTGCCGAGGGATCTGTTCCGCAGGAAGGAAATCTCGGAAACCCTTAAGGGTCTTAGGTTCAATTTTTATCATATCGCTATTTTATCAGAACCGTATTGTTATAACCAGAATGCACTATTTCGCCCTCGATATGTGCTATCATCAGTCGACTAGAGCTATATCATGACTTTTGCGCATTGGCTTGTCATTCTCGCTGCGGCTATCAGTTGTATCGGAGGCTATTTCTATGTGCGGGACACCATACGCGGCACGACGAAGCCGAATCGCGTCACATGGGGCCTCTGGGCGCTGGCCCCGCTCATCGGCATGGGAGCAGCTCTGCATGCGGGAGCTGACGTCTGGGCTACAGTGCGTACGTTCCTTGCAGGGTTCATACCTCTCATCATATTCGCTGCTTCGTTTTGGAATCGACAAAGCTACTGGAAGATCAGCAAATTCGACATAGCGTGCGGCGCTTTCTCTCTCGTCGCTCTGGTGCTCTGGCTCGCCATCGACCTCCCTCGATATGCGATTTTGATGGCGGCGCTGGGCGACTTTTTCGCCGCGCTCCCCACGGTCGCCAAGACCTGGAAATATCCAGAGACAGAGACCGCCGCGAACTATTTCGCATCGCTCATAAGCGTCCTTCTGGTGATCCCTTCTATCAAGGTGTGGAATATCGAAAATTCGAGCTTTCAAATCTATTTGGTCGGCGTAGACGTGCTTCTTCTCCTGGCGCTGTATCGACGGCAACTCTTTGGACGATTCTTTAGGCCGACAGTTTCTAAATAAAAAGCCGCTCGATGATACGAGCGGCTGAAATTGCCCTGGTGGGCGCGACGGGACTCGAACCCGCAACCGATGGTTCCACAAACCAGCGCTCTGACGTTGAGCTACGCGCCCCCAGCGGCTCCGAGAAGAACGAGCCAACCAGAATACTACGTGCGGCTTCTATAAAGTCAAGATTCCGCGGACCGATTCGACGACGCGAACCTGGAGGACCTCGATCTGTTTCCGATTCCTCATATCTTTGACTTGGACGACGTCTTTCGCC
This sequence comes from uncultured Candidatus Saccharibacteria bacterium, assembly GCA_964596505.1. Lineage (GTDB taxonomy): Bacteria > Patescibacteriota > Minisyncoccia > Phycocordibacterales > UBA6065 > UBA6065. The sequence goes on from CAZQUF010000008.1 coordinate 15,433, forward strand.
ATCTCGTTGCCGCCGGCCACTATGATGACGGGAGCTGACTGGCGCAGGGCATATGCGAGCTGCCCTTTCAGGTTCTTCTCCGTTCCAAGATAGAGCTCGGTACGGATCTGGGCCTTGCGAAGATCGGCGGCGATCCTTTGACAGTAGCCCTCTGCAGACGGGTCGAAGTTGAGGATGATGGCTTGCGACACCGTCTTCTCTCTTCGAACCAGGCCGAGGGTCTCCATAGCCGCAAAGAGCCTATCGACTCCTACCGACGCCCCGGTAGCGGGCAGGCTTTGGCTACCGAACCTTGCCACCAAGCCGTCGTAGCGCCCTCCGGAGAAGACGCTGCCGATGCTCGGCAAGTCCGTGAGGATCGTTTCGAATACCGGGCCGGTATAGTAACCGAGGCCTCTCGCCACCGACAAGTCGACTTTCCAGCTTTCGGGAGGAACGCCAAGCTCGCGGATGCATTTCGCCATTTCTCGCAGCTCCTGGATCCCCTCGAGCGCCTCAGCCGAGGCGCTCATGAGCGAGGCGAGGCTGTCGAGCGTCGCGTCGACTGTATCGTTCGGTAACGATACGAATTGGCCGAGCACGTCGATCTGCGCGCCGGTGAGGCCCTTTTCGGAGAGCTCTTTGCTCACGCCTTGCCAGCCGATCTTGTCGAGCTTATCGATGGTTCGGAGGATGTCAGGGCCGAGCGCCGCATCGTATCCGGCAAATCCAGCGAGTCCGTTGAGGATCTTCCGGTTATTGACGCGGATAATGAAGCGGCTCAGGCCGAGCGCCGTCATCGTCTCGTAGATGAGCGAAACGATCTCGGCATCGGCGCTGATCCTGTCGGTGCCGACGATGTCTGAGTCGAATTGGACGAACTCGCGATAGCGTCCGGCCTGGGGCTTTTCGCCTCTCCACACTTTTCCCATGTGATATCGCTTGAACGGGCGCTCGATCTTCTCGAAGTGGAGAGAGACGAAGCGCGCGAGCGGGACGGTGAGGTCGAAACGCAGGGCCAGACCCTCGTCGGCTCCGCGCAGCCGTGCCCGAAAGATCTGCATCCCGAAGTTCGGGTCGCCGCCGGTGAGCACGGCTTCCTTCTCGAGACCTGGGGTATCTATGGGTGAAAATCCGAACCGTTCGAAAACGGCGCGGATCGCATCGAACATCTGCTGCCGGGGAATCATGTCCTCGGGCAGGTAATCGCGAAGCCCGGAAGCGAGCTCGGGACTAACGGTGCCTGTTGCGTGCATAATTTATTCCTTTCGTAAAGTGCTTTTTATGACTCTGGCCTTGAAACTAGTATACTTTTTTGACAATGTCAAAGAAGTCAGTCCCTCTGGATCTGCCGCTTTACACGCGAGGGGCCTGTGTTACCATTTATTGTCAGAGAGGTTAAACATGCTTGCAACGTCTACTCCTCCGTCCGACGCGATAACCGTCGAACGATTCACCGTTGCTCAAAACAACGGCCGGCTCGATCAGCTTGTAGAATGCTATCGCGCCGTGTTCGCAGGCCACCCGTGGAATGAATGGAGGGTATGTCCCGTTTGCAGAAAGAAATGGGGCATATCCGAAAGACAGCTACTGGGTGACTCGTTCGAGCATTGTGGGGTGCTCGTAAACGATTATTGGCCAGCGTCGAAGGTTCTCTCCGATATCCGACACGAAATCACGGAGAAGGCATCATGCTGGGTTACGATCCTTAATAATAACGTCATCGGCTTCTGCTGGGGGTATCCGACTCCCCTCGCAGGATTTGACGAAAAACTCGGGCTGCCGGGAGCAGCCCATGCAATTCGGTCCGCGTTCGGCGATGCGGAGCTCGTCGCATACCAAGACGAGCTCGGCGTACTCGAGGCATATCGCGGAAGAGGCCTGGCTAAAGCCATGTATCTCGCCCGCCGCCAGGACTTCTTGAGCCAGGGACTCACGATCGGCACTGTGCGCACCAAGCGCACGCCACCGTCAGTGACGTACTCATGGTTCGTAAATAAAGGATACAAAGTCGTCGCCGAGTATCACGACGCTGACGACAAAGTCATCCTTGCCAGCAACATCGATGAATTGCAGATGTAGGCAGACAAAGCCAATCCCACGAGCGAGAATGTTCCACCATTCTCGCTTTGTATTTATGTGGTAATCTTATATTCACCAATGGACGGCGTAACAATCCTCAAAGGCAAGAAAGACGGCCCTACCGCAGTGATCATGGGCGGAAGCCATGGAAACGAGAAGGTCGGGCCCCGCGCATTAGACGTGCTCGAGCGCGAACTCTCCATAGATGCAGGCACGGTATACCTCATCCGGGCGAACCTTTCCGCATTGCGCCAGAACAAGAGGTTCATCGAAAGCGACATGAATCGCTGCTTCTCGCTTTTGAACAAGGGACAGACCGAAGAGGAGAAGAGAACGCTGGAGCTCATGAAGATACTCGATACCGCGGATGCGCTCCTCGATCTACATTCGTTCAACGACGATGCGGGCGAGCCGTTCGCGATCACAGATAGGCCTTCTATGAGCCTCGCGCGGATATTCGACGTGCCCACCCTCTCGCTCGGATGGGACGCGATCCATAAAGGCTCGTCTGACGAATACATGCACTCGCGCGGAAAGGCGGCGGTGTCTGTCGAGTGCGGACCCACAGTACGATTCGAAGCCTATACTCCGTTCGCGATCGACTGTTCGTACAGATTCCTCGCCCACCTCTCGATGCTTTCATATACGTTCGCAGAGCCGGAGAACCAGAAGATCGTCTCGATCACGCGATCGATCAAGCGCGTCTCTCCCGCATTCGCCTTCGCTCGGAAATTCGATAACTTCGAGTCCCTCGAGGCGGGCAAAGTATTCGCCACGGACGGCGATATCGAATACACCGCCCAGGCCGGCGAGGTGATCATGTTCTGCAGGCCGAATGCTCCGATAGGAGGAGAGGTCGCGATCGTCGGCAGGCTGGACGATTAGACGACCATCTTCTCGAGAGGGATGATGAGAATGCCCGAAGCGCCTATCCTTTTGAGCTTTTCGACGACTTCCCATACATCCTTGGCTTCGATGACAGAATGAACCGCGATCATGCCCGTAGACGAAAGGTGCATGACGGTCGGAGAACTGAGACCTGGGGTGACCTCTTTGATCTTTGGCAAGAGCGACTCCGGCGCGTTGAGCATTATGTACTTTTTCCTGCCGGCGTTGAGCACGCTCTGCGTCCTCATGACCAAGGTATCTATGAGCTCTTTCTTCTCGGGAGAGACGGATTTATTCGATATGAGGATGGCCTGCGATTCGAGGATCGTATCTATTATTCGAAGCTTGTTCATCCTCAGAGAGCTTCCGGATGACGTCAGGTCAGAGATAGCGTCGACGAGGCCGAGGAGCGGAGTTATCTCGACGGCGCCGTCTACTTCGACGACATCGACTTTGATCTTGAGGCGCTTGAAATACGCCTGGGTCAGCGTGACGAACGAAGTCGCTACTTTTTTGCCCGCAAGGTCTTTGGGCGACCTGATCGGCGAATCTTCGGGCACCGCGAGGGCGAGGTTCGCCTTTCCATACTGCAAGGGCTCGATCACTTTGACGTCTGCGGTCTTTTCCGAGACGAGGTCGAGGCCGGTTATCCCGATATCTATGATGCCGTCTTGGACATATTCGGGGATATTCGATGCCGAGACATACAGGATATCCAAGCTATAGTTGCTCACCGACGAGGAGAGCTTCCGTTCGTCGATCTCGAAATCGAGCCCGATATTCCGAAGCAGCGATATCGTATGCTCGTAGAGTCGGCCTTTGTTCGGAACCGCGATCTTAAGCTTTGCCTTCTGTTCCTTTCTTTTTTCCATGTCTTTGTTTTAGTTCTTCGAGTAAGTCGTCAGGTGTCAGATCGTGCGCCGCCAGAAGCACTAAACAATGGTACCAAAGGTCGGCCATCTCATAGACGATCGCCTTCTTATCGCGAGAGACCGATGCGATGACCGTTTCGACTCCTTCCTCCCCTACTTTCTGACTCATCCTCTCTATCCCAGATGCAAAAAGCTCAGAGGTATACGATCCCTCCTTCGCTTGGGTCTTTCGTTCTTGAATCAACGCAAAGAGTTTCTCTAAAAAATCCATGATGATATATAAAGGCCCTCCACAACTAACGTGCTGTCAGCGGAGGGCCGTAATGACTAAACGGTGAGAGAGAGCTTCTGGAGCGCGTGCGACCGCGCCTCAGAGAGCAACGGAGCGAAGTCAGCCAAGAACTGAAGCAGTCCGCGCGTCGTCGCCGCGATGATGTCCTCTTCGAGCAGATGAAGGAACTTCTGGAGAGCGGATGCTTTCTCAGGGGTTTCCCCGTAAGCCCGGAAATAGGCATTCCTCGCGTCGAATATATTTCGCGCGGATCCAACCTCTCTCGCCGAAAATTCCCTCCACTGAGCAAGGTATGCCTCACGTCTCGGATCGCCCGCGGGCGTCTGAACGAAGAGCTGCCGGGCCTCTTCGAGTGTGGCAGCGCTGACCGGTGCAGGAGTTTGACTTAACAGGCTCATATTTACCTCCTTCCTGGGTTGTTAAGCTTTCGACAAGCCGTTGCCAGCATACAAAGCTTGAAAAAATAAGTCAACATGCCGAAAGCGAAGAGCCGTCGCTCTTCTTCTTGAGGAACTTCCCATGGATGAGACGCAGGGCGAGGCGATTCTCGGGCTCATAGACCATCGGGGTGGCAACGAGCGTGCCGCATTTCAGACATTTAAGGTCCGGCAGCGTGCTCTTGGTATGGCCTTCGAATTGAAGGATGGCCAGCTCTTTCGGCTCGATGAGCCTGTCGAGATAGAGCCGGACGAGCCCGCCGAGGCCGTCTTTTTGATACAGGGCGATATGTCCACCGCAGGCGCTGCAGAATATATTGAGAAAGCGCGATCCGTCGCGAGCCTTGGCGAATCGGTCGTGTTTGAGTTTATGCTTCATCCGGATTTCCATGGGGCCAGTATATCATTTGCTAACTTACCGTAAATGTAGTAGAGTATGAAGGCTATGGCATGCATAAATAGCAATCAGCATACGAACATCATGAAGTCATGGAACCTCCAGGGCGCCGTTTACGTGCGTTCCAACAATTCATTGCGTATAGCCGATATGTGTGCATAAATCTCTCTTTCGATAGATCTGGACCCATCCCGGCTGGACGCAAGCCGGGATTTTATATGCATGAATACCATGCCTACGATCACGGTCCTTCCAGCACAGAACAGTTCGTTACAAACTTATGAAAACCAGCCAGAAACCGCGCGATGCCGGGCAATCCGGCGTCGTGTTCTTGCGGGGGAAGAAGACCATTCTTCGCCCTTTGGAGGAGAGAGACTTGCCGCTCCTCACGCGATGGATCAACGATTCGGAGATAAGCCAATTCCTCATCGTCTACCTGCCCATGAGCGCAGAATCGGAGAAAGAATGGTTCCTTAAGCTCAAAGATCGCAAGGACCAGATCACCCTCGGCGTCTGTCTTCTCGACGGAACGCTCATCGGCGTCATGGGGACGCACGAAATCGATTGGAAAGATCGCGTGACGACGACAGGCGCCTTCATCGGAGACAAGAGATACTGGGGCAAGGGCTATGGCACCGACGCCAAGATGCAGCTTCTCGACTACATCTTCAACACGCTGAATCTGAGGAAAGTCCTCTCGACCGTCGTCGCCTTCAACGCTCGCAGCCTTGCCTACAGCAAGCATTGCGGCTACGTAGTCGAAGGCATACGACGCTCCCAGATATTCAGGAACGGCCGGTACTGGGATCTCGTGGAGCTCGGCCTCTTCAAGGAAGAATGGCTTCCCTACTGGGAGCGCTATCTCAAAGGACAGAAGCTCTCGGTAAAGAAAAAGTAAGGCAAAGCCCGGCTCGCGCCGGGCTTTTTTCTATCCTTATTTCGCCTCCGGCATCTCTACATAGAACTGGCTACCCTTGCCTTCTCCTGAAGACTCTGCCCAGATCTTGCCGCCGTGGGCCGCCACGATCTCTTTGGCGATATAGAGACCGAGGCCGGTGCCGTGGATATTCGCTTCATGCGCCTTCGGCGCGCGAGTGAATTTCTGAAAGAGCTTCGGCATGACGGCCGGATCGATGCCGACGCCCGTATCCGAAACCCCGAATCGGAATCCGCCCTCTACCCCGATGAGCGAGAACGCGAGCGACCCCTGTGATGTGTACTTGATCGAATTGTCGATGATATTCATGACGACCTGCTTGAATTTGTCAGGATCAGCCTTGATCGGATAGATCCGCGAGTCGTCGAGAGAAAGCGTCCAAGCGAGGCCTTTGGCCTTGATATTCTGGCCCTGCTCGTTCACGACTTCTTTGACCAAGTCTTTGAAATCCATGGTCTGCATGTCGTATTTCATCGTGCCGAGCTCAAGGCGAGATATATTGAGATAGTCCTCGACGACGTTGATCATAGTTTTTATGGACGTGGCGATGGTCTGTACCACATCGCGCAAAGGACCGGATATAGGCCCGAGATCGCCCTCGAGGATGAGCGAGGCGTTGCCCCTGATCGCCGTGAGCGGGCTCCTGAGCTGGTGCGTGGCGAAAGAGACGAACTCGGTCTTCTGCTTGTCGAGCTCGAGGAGGCGGGTGTTAGCTTTTTCAAGCTGATCTCTCTGTATTTGGATCAGCTCCTTTGCCTCGATCTCTTTTTTGACGCTCTTAACAAGCAATACGCCAAAGACGATTCCAAGGATAAGGGTGATGCCGTTCAGTATCTCGTTAGTTGTGTTTTGAATGAAGAAGAATTGGGCACCGATGAGTAGC
>CAZQUF010000009.1:0-20251 GCA_964596505.1 uncultured Candidatus Saccharibacteria bacterium
GCTCACTATCGCCGGCCTTATCTCCCAGGCCGTGCAGAAGTTCGGCGAAAAGATCGAGGTAGTCCGCTTCGTCCGCTACGGCGTCTAATATCGTCTGACGCCTATATTTATGACTATCGAACTCACGCTCATGACGCTTTCGGGGTTGGGGATGATAGCCCTCCTCGCTCGGAAGCATCTCGAAATGTCCCGCGGCGTGGGTCAGACCTCCTGGGCAGTGAGACAGAAGACCGATCCGATACTCCAGAATCTCCATCATTCGACGGGGCGTTTCTTTTCGTATCTGACGCTCCATAACTTCATTCTTCTCCTCAATTTCGCATTCGTGCGCGTCATTAGATTCTTCATGGAAATATCGCGCAAGGTTCATACGGCCTCCGCATCCATCGTCGAAAAGGCCTCAAAGAAGACCGAGGATCTCTCGAAAAGCGGCGCGGCATCGTTCTATCTGAAGCAGATTAAAGAGACCAAAGACGAGGCACAGTCGGCTCTCGAGCCGACAACAGAAAAGAAAGTGGAATAGGCCACCTTAGCTCAGTTGGTAGAGCGCCATACTTGTAATATGGATGTCCCCAGTTCGATTCTGGGAGGTGGCTCATTATTAAGTCCCGTCTGTGGATAACGTTCATTGCACACCATCTCTTTTCGGACTACCATACTAGCTAAGCAGTCCTTTGAACGTGTTTGCCGGGTCCTCCGGCAACGACTAAACGAATGGCGTAAAAACTGTTCGAGATCAATAGTTAAGGTCTCTCGGCCTCTTACCGAGGCATGAGATAAAATGATGCTCTGCGCTCGCGGCAGTGTTCTCATACCGACGCTTTGAATGTGGCAGAATCCGTCCACCCTTAATTCGCTGACGAGAAGTTAGCGCAATAGGAGAAGGCGGCAAGCTGGTTCGCTTACCCATGCCTGCGCATGGCAGCCCACGTGATAGGGGGATTGCTTATTTTTTGTGACACTCGTCGTTTAGCGGCGAGTGTTTTTGTATCTGAAGTTTTTTCTTGCCATGAAAAAAACCGGCCCTTCAAGGGCCGGTTTGGCTTAGACGGCGACCTGCCGAAAAAAGACGCGGCGCTCTTTGGTAGGAGGCTTCCGTACGAGAGCGGGGAGTCTCCCCGGCGCTCGAATAGCTACCTTCTTGGCTCTGCGCGTGCGGCCGATGCTTTTTCCGATCTCCTTGGCGATCTCGACATTCAGGCACTTGAATGTGATCGTCCGCGCCGTCGGATTGAAGTCGACGAGCGTCTCATTTTCGTCTGTCGCCGATGCCCGTGCGCCATTCCAGGCCAGGTCGAGAAAGCGGCTAAAGTTGCGGCGCTGGCGAACGAGGTCGTCTTTGCCGCCAAAGAGAGCCTTAGCGAGCGTGCTGACCACCCACGCGTATAGCTGAGCATTGTGGATATTGTGGTAATGGTTCATGTTTCTGAAAGAATCCTACAACTTATTACAAAAGAGTCAATGCTTTGGACGTCCTATCGATATCTTGTTACCATGTATCTCATGGCAATCTTCTCCGTTGTCCCCGCATGGGCGTGGATCATCGTATCCACGCTCTTTTTCGCGATCGGAGAATTCCTTTCTAAAAAATTCGCTCTCGCTCCCGGCTGGACGATTTTCGCGCTCATCGTGGTCGTCGACGTGCTGAGCGTCACCGCATGGCTTCCCGCCATCGTCGAGAAGAATCACCTGTCCACGACCGGAGTCGTCTGGTCGATAGCTTCTCTCGTCATGACCGCCCTCATCGGCATTCTTGTCTTTGGCGAAAGGCTCACCACGCTCCAGGGAATCGGCATCGTTCTCGGTGTCGCGGCGGTGGCGCTCCTGAGCCTTTCATAAAAAAGCGCCGAACATCGTTCGGCGCTGAAAAGAAATATCGTCCATTCCTAAGCTTCTGGTCATAAGGCCAGGACCGGGCGCGATCCCTCCCGGAGAGTGCCCGCTTGCTCATCCAGCAACCAGTCAATTGTGGGACGGAATCCGAAGACTCCGGGTTACGTTGCAGAAGCGGTCACGCCTCTGCAAATACCCTGTGGGGACGAACCATGGACGATAGGAGGGAGTCTGGACCAACCGATATTCCTTCGTGGCATGAAGGCTTCTCAGTCTGCGTGGGGTTACCTACCATGTACTCCACATGACGTAGGTGATGATATACGCAACATCGAATTAAATCAATATCGCCGAAAACGGCGTTTTTTGCTATATTTCTCACATGAATCCCGTATCGGCAGAGGCCCAGAAAGGCCACCTCCATCCCATAACCTCCGTTATCCGCGAGATGTGCGCCATCTTCGATCGGATGGGCTTTTCGGTTGCTCAAGGGCCGGAGCTCGAGGACGAGTTCCACAATTTCGATGCCCTCAATATGCCCCCAGACCATCCCGCGCGCGATATGCAGGATACGTTCTGGGTAAAAACAAAGCCGGGGGAGGCGAAGAAGGTTCTCCGTACCCATACGTCGTCGGTGCAAATCAGGTTCATGGAATCTCTCGCAAAGGCGCCCGCCGGCCCGCATCCCTTCAAAATCATCATGCCGGGCAAGGTCTACCGTAACGAGGCGACCGATGCCACTCATGAAGCGCAATTCCATCAGATCGAAGGCCTCTATGTGAACAAAGCCGTCTCGATGGCCGAGCTCAAGGGTACGCTCGGGCGCTTCTTCAAAGAATTCCTCGGGCCGGAAGCAAAGATCCGCTTCCGTTCGAGCTTCTTCGGTTTCGTCGAGCCTGGCGTCGAAGTCGATGTATGGTGGCAGGATGCATCAGGAAAAGGCAAGTGGCTCGAAATGCTCGGAGCGGGCATCGTCCATCCAAAAGTCATAGAAGCCGCAGGCCTCGATCCTGCGATATGGAAAGGATTCGCCTTCGGCATGGGCGTCGATCGTCTCTTGCTTCTTCGCTACGGCATAGACGATATTCGCCACCTCTATTCGGGCGATCTGAGGCTTATAAACCAATTCTAATGAAGATATCCTACGCCTGGCTCTCGACATATTTCGATACAAAGCTTCCCGCGCCCGAGAAGCTCGCAGAGCTTTTGAGCGCCCATGCGTTCGAGGTCGAGGGCATTGAAAAAGCCCCGGATGGCGATACCGTGCTCGATGTAAAAGTATTGCCCGATCGCGCCCATTATGCCTTGAGCCACAGGGGGATCGCGGGCGAGGCGTCTGCGGTCACGGGCCTCCCACGGCTCGCTACGCGGCTCGCAGAGGCGGCTTTTCCCCTTACTGAGGCTATTCCAGGTCCGCAGGTGAATGTGCGCGATGAAAGGCTTTGCCGCCGTTATATCGCGGAACGGATAGAGAATGTCGCGATCAAGGATTCCCCTGCGGACCTCAAAGCGAGACTTGAGGCCATCGGCGCCCGATCGATCAATTCTATCGTCGATGCGACGAACTTCGTCATGTTCGACCTCGGGCAGCCTCTCCATGCCTTCGACGCGGACAAGATAAAGGGTTCGATAACCGTGCGAAAAGCTCAAGCGGGTGAGAAGATAACTCTCCTCGATGGCCGCGAAGTCGATCTTCTCGAAAGCGACCTTCTGATCGCCGACGACGAGGGACCGCTCGTCATCGCCGGTGTCAAAGGCGGCAAGCGCGCCGAGGTAACGTCCGCGACGAAGAACATCATCCTCGAAGCGGCTAACTTCGATCCTTCGTCGGTGCGCTGCACGTCGACGAGGAACAATCTGCGCAACGATTCCTCGAAGCGTTTCGAGAATGAGATCACGCCCGAAATGGCTCTCGGCGCTCTGCGTCAGGCGGCCGCATATATCTTGAAGTTATCGCCGGGCGCGAAAGCAGGGCAGATCACGGATATCTACCCAAAGCCAGTCCAGCCATGGCGCGTTTCCGTCGATTCAGGGTATGTGAATGCAGTGACGGGCCTTTCGCTCTCCGTACAGGAAATGGAGGATATCCTCGCGCGTATCGGCTGCGCCGTCAGCACGCAGGGCAAAACGCTCGCCGTCACTCCGCCTCTCGATCGCCTCGACATGATGATTCCTGAAGATGTCGCCGATGAGATCGTGCGCCTCTATGGCTACGACAGGCTATCCTCGAAAGAGACTCCGGCAGTTCCTCCGACTCCTCTCGATAAGACATTCTATTGGGCTGAAAAGATTAAGAATGCGCTCGTCGACCTCGGCTTTTCTGAGACGCTGCTCTATACCCTCGTACCCAAAGGCGCGTTCGAGATATCCTATCCTCTGGCGAGCGACAAAGCTGCGCTCCGCGAGCGCTTGGCGCCTGCGCTCTCCCAATCTCTCGTCTTGAACGGGCGTAACGCAGACCTTCTCGGCCTTGAGGCCATTCGGATATTCGAAATCGGCAAGATATTCCCCAAGATAGGCGAGAAGACGTCTCTGTGCATCGGCGTGTCGCAGATAAAGAAGAGAAAGGGCGTTACGTCAGAATCCCTCCTCAGGGAAGCGGTCGTAGCGCTCGAATCTAAGCTCGGCGCGAAGATTGGCGGCAAGATCGAGATCGGGACATTCGGTGCCGTCCTTGAAATCGATTTCGACGCGCTCATCTCTCCGTTCCCGACGGGTAGCCTGAAAGACCTCGGTTTCGTCGCTTTGCCGAGAGATATGCGATACAAGCCCTTCTCGCTCTATCCGTTCATAGCCCGCGATATAGCCCTTTTCGTGCCTTCGGGGACGAAAGACGCGGACGTCGGCGACGTCATACGCGATTCGGCATCAAATGCCGCAGGCGACTTGCTCGTTAAGGGTCCCGATCTTTTCGACCGCTTCGAGAAAGATGGAAAAATCTCCTACGCCTTTCACATGATTTTTCAATCGTTTAAAAAAACGCTCTCAGATGAAGAAGCGAATGGCTTTATGACAAAGGTATACGAAGCCGTAAAAAGCAAAGGCTGGGAGACGCGCTAGGCTGTGATCCATTTGCCTCTCGGTCAAGAAGGTTATTTAATTTTCTTCATCGGTTCTTCATCTGCTTTTTGATATTGTCTAGATTGTCGCGCGAAGTTACGTGCGTATAATTGATTCAATATTATGATGGAAGCAAAAAACAAAGATTACGTGACAGGAGAAAGGTTCGACGATGCTATGATACTCGTCGACAAAAGATTCACCGAGGCCATGGTGCAGATCGACAAAAGATTCGACGAGTCTCGGCGCGAAATGAGGCAATCATTCTCCGATCTAAAGCAATACATGATGGACGGCTTCGGTCTCCTCGATCGCAAGATCGATTATGTGCACGAAGAGCTTTCCGGGAAGATCGACGAACTGGCGATGACGAAAGCCGACAAGGAAGAAGTCTTTGCCTTGCACAAGCGTGTCTCTAAAATAGAGAAAAAGATGGCATAAAAAAGCAGAGACCCATGTCTCTGCTGTTCAGAATCTGCCTTTTCGGGGCGAGAATCGTTCGGGCCTCAGCTTCGAATGGCTGAGTCGATGATCCTTGCTTGGTTTTTGCTTCTGCTTGAGCGATCGCCAGAAGGGAGCGTCTTCAGTCCGCTCTTCGCGGGAGCCAGAGTTCTCTGTGACCTTCGCTGCCTTCTTGAAGTCATCCGCGAGTTTCCGTATATCCAGCTCAGGCGCCATGGGGAAATCGAGGCTGACCGGGAAAGTTCCCATTGGACCGTCGCTTAGAATCTCATCCGATACGCCGATTTCGACCCCTCTGTCCGCAAGCGCCTTGCTCGTAGCGAGCAAGGCCTCCAATTGCCGGAGCTGGTTCAAAGCTGCGCCTCCGTGGCATCCAATAAAGATGATTTTTAGGGACATTCTGAGCATATATAAGCATGTAACGTACTCTATGTCAATAGAGTGGAAAACTCCCGAAAATGATATACTTCTTCTAACAAAGCATGGCTTTGTTACTTTATTTTCTTCCAATTTCCGCGCACCATGGCTACCCCAAAAGACGTCAAAAAAGAAGACAAGAAACAGGCAAAATACGGCGCTGAATCGATCCAGGTCCTGGAAGGTCTCGAGCCTGTCAGAAAGCGTCCGGGCATGTATATCGGCACGACCGGGCCGGACGGCTTTCATCATCTCGTGACCGAGATTTTCGACAACTCGCGCGACGAGGCCATGGGAGGCTTTGCCAATGACATCGAGATAACGCTCCTCCCCGGAGAGCATGGAAACGAACAGGTCCGCGTCGTCGATAACGGCCGCGGCATCCCTGTCGATATGCACAAGCAGACCAAGGTCTCTGCGCTCGAGACGATCATGACCGTTCTCCACGCCGGCGGAAAGTTCGGCGGGGAAGACTCCGGCTACAAAGTCTCTGGCGGTCTCCACGGCGTGGGCGCATCTGTCGTCAACGCTCTCTCGATTATGTGCAAAGTCGAGGTCCACAAGGACGGTGGCAAGTACATGCAGGAATACTCCCAGGGCAAGCGCAAGGCGGCGGTCAAAAAAGTCGGTTCCTCCAAGCTTCACGGCACGATCGTCACTTTCGAGCCCGATACGGCGATCTTCGGCGTTCAGAAATTCAGCTTCGACACTATCGTCTCTCACATGCGACAGCAGGCCTATCTCGTTCCCGCGCTTCGGATATCGGTCATAGACGCCCGCGAATACAAGGGATCGATCGATACCGATGATGTCTTCTATTTCCGGGAGACGATGATCGAGGCGCCGTCCGAGACGTTCTATTTCGAAGGTGGCCTCGTCTCTCTCGTCCGCTTTACGAACGCCCTCCAGAAGCCGCTCCACAAGAGCATCTTCTACGTCGAAAAGAAAGCCGAGGGCGTCGAATCCGTCGAGGTGGCGCTCCAGTACGTCGACGACATATCGTCGCGCATCCTACCGTTCGCCAATAATATCTATAACAGCGAAGGCGGTACGCATATCACCGGCTTCAAGACGGCCCTCACGCGCACCATAAACACATACGCAAAAAAGAACGGCAGCGGCAAAGAGGACGACAATTTCACCGGCGACGACGTCCTCGAAGGCCTCACGGCGGTCATTTCCGTAAAGCTCCGCGAGATCCAGTTCGAAGGCCAGACCAAGGCCAAGCTCGGCTCCGTCGAGGCTCAATCTGCCGTGGCGACCGTCTTCGGCGAGGCTTTCGCCCTTTTCCTCGAAGAGAATCCCGACGACGCGCGCGCTATTATGAGCAAGGCCGTCCTCGCCATGAAGGCCCGAAAAGCCGCCAAAGCCGCCAAGGACTCGATCCTCCGCAAGGGCGCCCTCGAGGGCATGACGCTCCCCGGCAAGCTCGCCGACTGCGAGTCGGGCACTGATGCAGCCGATGCCGAGCTCTTTATCGTAGAGGGAGACTCGGCAGGCGGCACGGCCAAGACCGGCCGCAATAGGAAGACTCAGGCGATCCTGCCCCTCCGCGGAAAGATTCTGAACATCGAACGCGCCCGCCTCGACCGTATGCTCGGCTCCGAGCAGATCAAGAACCTCGTCGTCGCTATGGGCACGGCGATAGGGGAGACATTCGATATCACCAAGCTTCGCTATCATAAGGTCATCATCGCTACCGATGCAGACGTGGATGGCGCACATATCAGGACGCTCATCCTCACGCTCCTCTATCGCTATTTCAAGCCTCTGATCGAGGGCGGGTACATATATATCGCTCAGCCGCCGCTCTATAAGGTAAAGCGAGGCAAGGAGATCCATTTCTTCTATTCCGAAGAAGAAAAAACGAAAGTCCTCGGCAAGGACGAGATCCCTCTCGATACGGAGACTACCGTCGACGACGGGAGCGCGCCAGCCGAAGAGGGAGAGGAAGCGGAAGAAGCAGCCGCAGGCGTGAAAGGCAAAAAAACTCCGAAGCTCCATGTGCAGCGCTACAAGGGTCTCGGCGAAATGAACGCCGACGAGCTCTGGGAGACCACCATGGACCCGGCTCGCCGCATCCTCAAACAGGTCAACATCGTCGACGCTCAGGACGCCGACAAGGTCTTCGACATGCTCATGGGAACCGACGTGCCGTCACGAAAGACCTTCATCCAGTCGAACGCCCATAAGGCGACGATAGATATATAAGTTAGGAACTTCGCTGGCTTTCGAAGTCAGCCAGTTCTATAATCTCGAATTGGTCGGGCGAAATAGGTCCGTCGATCATCACAGTGCCGTGGAACTGCCTGTCTGGCCCAGTAGCTCTCGGATGTATCTGGCTCAGGCGGATTCCCTGCAGGATAAGAAGGACTCGGTCATCATCGGCAGGACAATATGGTGCTGTTCCGAATGTACCTGCTATGCATTGAACATCTGGGTCCCATGTCGCATGTTCTCGCAAGCCTCTCTGGACCATGGCCATAAATTTTCTAGGTAGGGTAACTATCGGCCGTTCCCCCATTTCAAAAAGATTACGGATAAAGCTTTCTGCTTCGAAGATGCTTATGGAAAATGCGGGTCCGGTTTCTGAGCTTATCCTTAGATATTCGATCATAGAACATACAGTAGCATTCTGAAGAAAAGTTGACAAGTATTGATACAAGTGATAGCTTGATATTTAGAAAAGGAGGGTCCACGATTAATACGCCGAAGCCATTTTGGCTGAAGCAATGGGCCACGTACTATAAGTGATCCTACTACAAACATGTGTTTCGTGCCGGGAGACTTCTCCTGTGAACGAAAAAGAATTTGACTCGTATTTGGGTGAGGCGGAATTAGCAAAGAAAGGGGAGTTTGAAAAAGACTCACTTGCAGAAGCACTCGTTCTGGAATTCCAGAACAGCTGTACAGCTTGTCGGCCAAAGGGTCAAAGATACCGCATTAAGCTTCTCGCAGTTCGCAGAAAGAGCGCTGTGGTCGGCGCGGCAAAAGTCCCTGATGTTCTCGGATTTGATCCGAAAAAGGGCGAGACGCATTTAACGCGTTTCGAAGAAAAGGGTGATTTATTGACAGTTTCGCAACCGACGCCTCTCGCTCCGAATATCCGTCCGCCGGGGGGTATGATTCTGACTAAGTTTACGTTCTCTCGTCGCTGAAGGTTCTTGCATCAGTCGCCTGTTTTACAGGCGGCTTTTTATATTGATTTTTCCACCCGTCTTGGCTATAGTTGTTCCCGGAATGCATTCCCTCATAAGAAGTTCAGTTCAACGGTCCCCTCAGGGACCCATCGCGCGGCCGGGACTCGTGGAGCGCTACGGGGCGCTCATCGATCTCGATCGACGGGCTCAGTCGGATATGTCGCAAACAGCCGGACTCAAGAAATACGTCATGACCATCCTCGTTCGGAGGTGTCATCTCTATTACTCGATTTTTCGGCGATTCATCGTACCGCTTTTCGCGGGCGGATTCGCGGGTCTGGGACTCCTCGAATTCTTCGAACGCAGATTCCTGGCTCATATCAAGCTCCTTCTCGCGCGATGTCGCAAGCTCGGACAACGGATTACTTTTTCTCTCAACCCAGGTGATGGGATCGGTTTCGCCGAAACGGTTTTGGCGAGCAATTTAGCGTCGGTCTAACAAAGTCGGTACAGCGAAAAGCACAGTGCTCCGTCGTGAGTGCTGTTTTCTTTTGTTTTTTTATCTCGCTATCTTTTTTCCGCTGACTCTTTCGCCAGCATTGCTAGGGCGTCCTCGGCCTTCATCTCGCCGATCTTGCCTTTATCGCGGGATTCGAGGGTGACGACGCCTTTTTCCATATCTTTATCGCCGATGATGACGGTGTAGGGGATCTTCATGTCCTTGGCCTCGCGGACTTTCTTGCCGAAGCCGGTGTCGGAGACGTCGGTATCGGCGCGGAGGCCGGCGGCTGCGAAGAGGGCGCCGACTTCAGAGGCATGGGCGAGGTTCGTCTCGCGGACGGGCACGACTTTGACCTGGACCGGCGAAAGCCAGAGAGGGAAGGCGCCGGCGTAATGCTCGATGGCGAGGGAGAGGAAGCGCTCGATCGAGCCCATGATGGCGGCGTGGATCATGACGATGCGCTCCTTTTCGCCTTTATCGTTCACACAGGTGAGGTCGAAGCGCTCGGGCATATTCATATCGAGCTGGATCGTGGCTACCTGCCATTCGCGGCCGAGAGAGTCCTGAGCCATGAAGTCGAGCTTCGGACCATAGAACGCGGCTTCACCAATGCCGTCGATGGCGGTAGCCTTCTTTTCGTCGAGGATCTCTCGAAGGACCGATTCCGCTTTGTCCCAGCGCTCAGCGCCTCCGAGATACTTTTCAGGCGCAGCAGGATCGCGGCGAGAGAAGCGCACTTTGAGCGAGAATCCGAACACCGGATAGAATTCATGGATGATATCCCAGATCTTGAGGAATTCGCTCTTGACGTCCGACATGCGGCAGAAGACGTGTGCATCGTCCTGGGCGAAGGCGCGTACGCGAGAAAGTCCGGAAAGCTCGCCGGTCTGCTCGTCGCGATAGCAGGTCGTGGTATTGGCGTATCGCTGCGGCAAGTCCTTGTAGCTCCACTGCTTGCGAGCATATATCTGGGTATGGTGAGGGCAATTCATCGGCTTCATAGCGAACTCGTGGCCCTCGCGCGTCTTTATCTTGAAGAGGTCGTTCTGATATTTTTCCCAGTGGCCGGACGTCACATAGAGGTCTTTCTTGGTGATGTGAGGGATCTCCACGCGCTCGTATCCGCGCATAGAGCGAAGCGACCAGACGAATTCATCGAGGAGATTGCGGACGATCGTGCCTTTCGGCGTCCAGAGAGGCAATCCTGCGCCGACGAGGTCGGAGAAGGTGAAAAGGTCGAGGGCAGGACCGAGTATCTTGTGGTCGCGTTTTTTTGCCTCAGTGATCATAGTTACATATGCGTCGAGCTCCTCCTTCGAAGCGAAGGCCAGGCCGTAGATGCGGGTGAGCATCTTGTTCTTTTCGTCGCCGCGCCAATAGGCGCCGGCGATGCGCTCTATCTTGAAGGCGTCCTGTCTCATGTCTTTGACCTCTGCGTGGCCGCCGCGGCAGAGGTCGACGAAATCGCCCGATTTGTAGAGGGTCACTTCTTCGCCTTTCTTGATGATCTCCTCGATGAGTTCGAGCTTGTAGGGATTGCCTCTGAAGCGGGCGTGCGCCTCGTCGGCGCTTACGGATATCTTCTCGAAGCCTTTCCAGTGGGGCAGGAGCTTGCGCATCGTCTTCTCGATCTTGAGGAAGTCCTTGTCTGACGGAGCCTGTGGCTTGCCGTCAGGGCCGAGAGGGAATTCGAAGTCGTAATAGAAGCCGTTATCGATGGCCGGGCCTATGGTGTTCTTGG
The DNA here is from genome assembly GCA_964596505.1 of uncultured Candidatus Saccharibacteria bacterium. Taxonomy (GTDB): domain Bacteria; phylum Patescibacteriota; class Minisyncoccia; order Phycocordibacterales; family UBA6065; genus UBA6065. The sequence goes on from CAZQUF010000009.1 coordinate 11,156, forward strand.
CGCCGGGATACATCTCGCCGATAGCGGCGGCGAGGAGATGGGCGAACGAATGGCGGATCTGTTCGAGAGAGGAAGACATTGGTTTTGTGGATAGCTGATAAAGATACTAAAAGCGCCCGAGCAACGGCACGACGCGCCTTTGGGCTTGTCATGCATTTGCTCGGGCGATCTGGGACATGCGTCCGCCGCGGTTCCACCGAGATTTATATCTTTCCGATTGTCGTCAGATTAGGGCACATGCCGCTCTTCGGTCGCCCCGGCTTGGTAGGCCGAGCAATCTCTGATAGGGAAATACTACCCCTTAATAGCCAGTTTTACAAGCGTTGAGCAAAAACGTATCTTTGCATTAAAAAACCCCTCCGGTAGGACCGAAGGGGTTGCAGGTCGCGCTTTAGAGAGCTACACATTCCCTTGCGGGAAGGAACGGGCCCTCAATGTCGCGTACGCGATGCAAGCGCTGATCTGTTAGCGACCGGTATGTTACTCCGATCTACAGATGGCCACCATTTAGTTGGGACACACTAAGGGCAGCGGAGGGTTTAGAGCCGTCGCCCGGATATTCCCTTGAGCCATGGACGTTGCCTGCACGCCCACAAAAACACCGTTCCGCTCTGCATCATAGGGTTTTGGGGATTTTTGTCAATAAAAAACGCCGCTCGAGGGAGCGGCGTTCTCCTGGAATCGGACTATTGAATGAGCGACGCTAAGCGTCTCAAGTCTGGGCCCACATAGCCTTTGCCCGGGCTGCCATTACTGGCTCAGGACTACGGCAGACACATGTGCGACTTACGAGTATCGCGGAGTGCCGAAATTCCCTTTGATCCCGACGATGTTTCCAGGCCACCGCCCAATATTTCCAGACCCTTTCAGACAAGAAGGATATGACACTAATCGAATTTATGCAAGTATATATTCGATCTACGCGCTCGCGTAAAAAAAAGGCCCCGACGTGTTGTCGGGGCCAGCGATCCGCGATTGGATCGCGTTATTTGCCGGGACCATACCCCGACGCACGTTGGTAATACCTGCAGGGAAGGCTATGGAGCTAGACTCCTCTCGGTACTTACCCGCGTCTCAGACAACGCTCCGACAGTAGGCTAGGGTTTACATCCCAGATGGTTAGTAAGCCAACGTGTTCGTCCTTGGAAATCGGTTCCAGGGATCCGTTTGCGCGCGCGATGAACTATCAGAGCTATTCTAGCCCATCTCTCGAGTTAGCACCATTGACAGGCTGTTATTTTAATGTAAATTCAAGAAAGCACAAGATCTTTAAACCTATGAATCCTAAGATATCCAATCAAAATCCTCAGACAAAGCTTTTCAAGGCGGCGTATTCGGTCCGTGCACGGCACGGCGTTCTCCATGAAGCCATTAAATTACGTGGCTGGAAGATCAAACAAGCTGCCGAATTCCTTGGTCTGCACCCTTCGGTACTGTCGAGCATCCTTTCGCTCAAGGCGCGCCCGCCTCGCTACACGAAGGTCCCGGATGGAAAAGAGCGTTTTGCGGCGCTCGAAGAGAAGCTCATGGAGCTCACGGGCAAGTCCTTCGAGGAGCTCTTTCCCGACGAGGTCTACAATGACGAAGTCATGGAGAATGCGCGCGCCGTGGACTTCTTCGTCGAAAGGAATGTTTCGGCCCTCAGATTAGAGCCATCTTCAAATGCGTCGGTGATCACAGTTGACGGAGAGACCGGGAGCGCCGCTGACTACGGCAACCTCGTTCAGCTCATACGGGATTCGCTTTCCAAGAGACAGTGGGGCATTCTCGACTATCGCTTCCTCCAAGGCATGACTCTCGAGGAGGTCGGCAAGATCCTCAAGATCTCGCCTCAACGCGTTCGGCAGATCGAAGGCCGCGCGCTCAGGCGGCTCCGCGGCAAGCGGCACGTTCTCGATATCTTGAGCGGCAATGAGGATACGGCGATGAGCCAGATCTTCAAGCCCGAGGTTATGGCCGCAATACGAGACGTGGGCATGCCCGGCAGGCCCAAGGAATAAGACGATCGCGGACTCCGAAAGGAGCCCGCTTTTATTTGATGCCCAAAAACAGTGGTCCCCGCTTCTTGCGCAAGAAGCGGGGACATGGAGGCTGTAGAACGCCCGGTATCCAGAGCGGAAGGTGGGTTTGCTGCCCGATCCGCCTACTCCTTAGTATATAATCCAATATCTAGGGCGTGATCACCTTCGTGGTATCGGAAATCTCGTCCGACGCACAGGCTGCAAGCTACCGCAGCCAAGCACTCGTGCTGAGCCTGGACTTGGGTTTGCGGTCGCGGCAATGCGACTGAGACGCCCGTAATGCCATAGTAAGGCGTAGGTTCCGAAGAACGCGCCCCGGCGCACGACCCGATGCGCCTGTCTCTGGCTGAAATCATATCATGGTTTCTGATCTGTTCGAAGCTTTAGGCGAGCGCCATGAAATTTTCAGCCATGAGAGAGATCTCGCCGTTCCTTTCGGAGACCTTCGCCTTGAGAGCGACGCATTTCTCGGGGACGATGACCGACTTGAATCGGGCGTAGGCGCGGGGGAAGACGACCGCTTCGATCGAACCGGTAAGGTCGGCCATGCGGATGAAAGCCATCGGTTCGTTCTTTTTAGTATTGATGACGCGCACGTCTTCGATGATGCCGCCGAGGACGACCATATCCTCTTTGACCTTGCCGTCGGACTCGAATTCCTTTTGAGCTTTTGCTTTGACCGTGGCGATATGGATCGGGCGCTTGTCGAGGACCGCTTTGTATCTGTCGAGCGGATGGCCGGAGATATAGAGGCCGAGGAGCTCTTTTTCCCAGAGGAGCTTCTCGTGCTGAGTGACCGGCGTGACCGTGTCGAGGCGGATGTCGTCGTGGCCCGCGAAGGCCTCGTGGCCGCCGAAGAGTGAATCCTGATTATCGCCGCCGCGCGCTTTCTCTTTGCTGTATTCGAGAAGCTTGTCCATATTGCCGTAGAGGGCGGTACGGTCGCCGAAATCGTCGAGCGCGCCGCATTTGATGAGCGATTCGAGGGCTTTCTTGTTGAGATTTTTGTCTTTGACGCGCGTCAGGAAATCGGAGAGCGATTTGAAAGGGCCGTTGGCTTTGCGCTCGTGGATGATAGCCTTGGCGATGCCTTCGCCGAAGTTCTTGATGGTCGTGAGGCCGAAGCGGATCTTCTCGGTCGTGCCGCTCGGCGCCGTGGGGTCGGCGACCTTGATCACGCTGAACATGGAGAAGCTCTCGTTCACCGAGGGCGGCAGGACGGGTATGCCCATGCGGCGGCACTCGGCGATCGATTCGCCGATCTTCTCGACTTCGCCCGAGTCGGCGCTCAAAACGGCCGACATATATATAGCAGGAAAGTTCGCCTTGAAATAGGCGGTCTCGTAGGCGACTTTGCCGTAGGACACCGAGTGGGCCTTGTTGAAGCCGTACGAGGCGAACGGCTCAATCCATTTCCAAAGCTCGTTCGCCTTTTTCGGCGTCCATTTACTGTGCTCGATGCAGCCTTTGACGAACTTTTCCTTCTGGGCGGCCATCTCTTCGGGGATCTTCTTGCCGACGGCTTTGCGGAATTTGTCGAGCTCGCCCCAGCCGTAGCCGGCGATCTTGTGGGCGATCATCAGGAGGTCGTCTTGATAGACGAGGACGCCGTAGGTCTTCTCGAGGATAGGCTTGAGCCCCGGATCAGGATATTCGATAGGCGAACGGCCGTGCTTGCGGTCGATATAGAGAGGGATGAATTGGATAGGGCCGGGGCGATAGAGGGCCACCATGGCGTTTATGTCGTGGATGGTCGTCGGGCGGAGGTCCTTGAGGTACTTGGTCATGCCGTCGCCGTTCAGCTGGAAGAGGCCTTCGGTCTCGCCGCGGGCGAGCATGTCGAAGGTCTTCTTGTCATCGAGAGGGATGGAGTCGATGTCGACATCCTTGCCTTCGATCTTTTTTATGCGGTCGATGACGTCAGCGAGGATCGAGAGGTTCTTCAAGCCGAGGAAGTCGAACTTGAGGAGGCCCGCGCCCTCTTCGTCGATCGAATACATGTCGTACTGGGTGATGATCTTCTGCTCGCCCTTGGTATCGTACTGGAGAGGGGTGAAATCGGTGAGCGTCGTCGGGGCGATGACGATGCCGGCGGCGTGGACGGAGATGTGCCGGGCGCAGCCTTCGATCTTCTTGGCCATGTCGATGATGCGCTTGACGTCGGCGTCCTGGTCATAGAGCTGCTTGAGCTCGGGCACGAGCTCCATGGCATGGTCGATGGTCATGGTATGGCCTTGCGAGCCGAGAGGGATCTGCTTGGCGATCTTGTCGCCGAGCTCGACGGGGTAGCCGAGGGCACGGGTCACGTCGCGCACCGAGCCGCGGGCGGCCATGGTGCCGAAGGTCCCGATCTGGGCGACTTTCTCGACGCCGTATTTTTGGCGCGTATATTCGACCATCTCGTCGCGGCGGTCGTCGGCGAAATCCATATCGATATCGGGGGCCGACGGGCGCTCGGGGTTGAGGAAGCGCTCGAAGGGAATCTCATATTCGATCGGATTGATGTTCGTGATGCCCGCGAGGAAGGTCACGAGCGAGCCGGAGACGGACCCCCTGATGTTCGAGAGGATGCCGTGGGTCCGAGCGTAGGCGAGGAGGTCGGCCACGATGAGGAAGTAGGGCGCGTAGCCCTTTTTCTGGATAACGCCGAGCTCGTATTCGGCGCGGTCGATCATCGCCTGGGTCTTTTCGACTTTTCGGCGGGCGAAGCCCTCGAAGACCACCTTGCGGAAGGCGCTGTCCGGCGTCTCGCCGGGAGGCAATTTGAAATCGGGAAAGGCCCACTTGCCGAGAGGCAGATCGAGATCGCACTCGGCGGCGACTTTCTCGGTATTGGCGACTGCTTCCGGCGTATCGCGGAAATATTCCTGAGCCTTTGCGTCGGATATGAAAGAGAAATCGGCGACGTCGTCGTCGGATATGCGGTCGTCGCCCGAGGAATTGACGAGCATGAGAGTCTGCTGGGCCGGCTTGTCTTCGGGATTGATGTAGTAGACGTTACCCGAGGCGATGAGCGGTACGCCGGCTTTTTTGGCGACCTGTTTCGTACGCTCCATGAGCGTCTCGTGACCGTCCACATCGGGGTGGTGGGTTATCTCGAGGTAGAAATCGCTGCCGTAGACGTCCTTATACGATTTCGCGATCTCGACCGCCTTGTCTATGTCGTTTCCTTGGAGCGCGAGGGTGAGCGGGCCGCTGAATGCCGACGAGATCGCTACCAGACCGTCTTTATATTTCTCTATGAGCTCGCGGTCGATGCGCGGCTTGTAGTAGAAGCCTTCGAGGTAGCTTTTCGTGACGAGCTGGATGAGGTTCTTGTAGCCCTGATAATTCTTGGCGAGGAGGATGAGGCGCGTCCGGCGGGCGTCAATGCCCGATTGCTTGTCCTGTCGGGTTCGCGCCGCGACGTAGAAATCGACGCCGATGATCGGCTTTACGCCGGCTTTCTTGCATTCCTTGTAGAACTCGATCGTGCCATACATATTCCCGTTATCAGTCAGGGCAACCGACGTCGCTCCGTCCTTTTTCGCCGCCTGGATAAGGTCGGGGATCTTCGGCAGGGCGGCGAGGAGGGAATAGTGGCTGTGGGTATGGAGATGGATGAAGCGGGCCATAGATAGGGGTAGTATACCAAAGAAAATGGGCGCGTAAGAAAAAAGGCCCGCACGGAGTGCGGGCCTTGTGTGTCGCGAGTCGTGAAGAGCTTACGAAAACTGGATTTCGTGCTTTTTCTCCTGCGATGCTTGCCAGGCGGCCTGGAAGTATGTGAACAGAAGGGCGAACGCGCCTGCCGCTGCCGCCCAGAGCCAGTAGTTCGGCTTCGCCGCGAAGAAGAGATACAGGAGGACGGCGGGGATGTAGAAGAGTCCGGTCGTTCTGATTCCCGAGGTTAGTCTCCAGCCGATCTTCACGCTGAGCCAGATATGGGTCAGGCTGTCAGCGGCGATGAAGCCGATGAAGACGGCGAAGATGATCGGCCACCAGGCGCTCGCGATGATGAGGGCGCTGCCGCCGACGGCGAGACCGACGGTGTTCCGCCAGAGATTCACTTTCTGGCTCAAGGGGAAGTTCTCGAGCTGCTTCAGGCCGAACAGGGCCTTGAAGACGGCATTGAATTCCTCGCGAAACTTTCCCGGCTTGCCTTGCTCTTCGAAAAGGTGCGATACGAACAGCGCCAGAGCGATGGCTCTGACGATGGGGGTTATGATGATAAGGTACGTGTGCATCGAAAAAATCGTAGCATGTGATAGATGTTTGGTCAAGACCTGGTATAGCACTATTTTATGCCTTCATCTGTGAGATACTTTTGGTATGTCAGACATCATCCGCATCGTCGGCATAGACGAAGTCGGACGCGGGCCTCTCGCAGGTCCGGTGACGATATGTGCCTGTACGGTAAGCGCCGATTTCGACTTCGGCCATTTCAAAGGTATCAAAGATTCTAAGCAGTTATCGGCGCAGAAGAGGGAAGAATGGCTTCTCAAGATATCGGCTCTCAAATCGAAGGGCGAGCTCGAATTCGCTCACGCGTCTGTCTCCGCCGAGGAGATCGATTCTATCGGCATATCGAAGGCCATCGAGAAAGCGATCCACGTAGCTCTCGATGCGCTCGCCCTCGATCCCGCATCGACGCGGATCATGCTCGACGGCTCGCTCAGGGCACCGAAGAGATTCCTCATGCAAGAGACGATCATAAAGGGCGACGAGAAAGTGCCCCTCATCAGCGCCGCATCCATCGTGGCTAAAGTCATGCGCGACCGGCATATGGAAGAGCAAGCCCGTCTCTATCCCGGCTACGGTCTGGAGAATAACAAAGGCTACGGCACTGACGAGCACTGCAAAGCGATCCGCAAGCTCGGTATATCTCCCATCCATCGGCGCACGTTCCTGACCAGGATAATCTAATTGACAATCGCTAGGATTCGCGTAGCTTTTGTCGTGAAGCTGAAAGAGTCTCATGGTGAGATTCGGAAAGCCTGAACACTGAAATAAGCCGGAAGCCCTTTGGGTAAAAGGCGAAAGGATACATGAGTGATAGACATTGGATGCAAGAACAAACGAGAGATGACAAGTGCAATCTCTCTCAGATCAGAAAAGGTCGTCTCGACGCCGCTCTCTTAAAGCTCGATACCGAGCTCGGAGGTCACATCGGCGCCGCAGTCGAACGACTCATCAAGGACGAAGACAGCTTCGTGCTCAGAACCTCTCTTTTTCTGAAGGATCCGATCCTGTCCTTTTGGTATGAGTTCGTAAGAAATCTGAAGATCGGCATTCCTTTCCAGGATCTTCGCCACGAATTCGAGGATATCTCCCAAGACGCGCGCGAGAAGTTAATTAAACGGTCGCTCATGAGGATGTGGACAAAGTACTCCTCAACAGAAACGTCCGGCGAGCTTATCGATATCTTGCGTGTCGGTAAGACGTTCGTCGAAGCTCTACAGCTTCATGTCAAAAAGAATGGCGGATATGGATACGCTCAAGCGGAGTCGTTGATCTTCGAGATCGCGATTTCGAGAGTCGCGCAGATAGCCGTGTTCGCTACAAGAGCGGAAGGGCTTGCACGGCTCAGGGAATTCGAAAAGGGCTCTTGCCCTGGCGCTCAGGACCTCACCCGCGAGATTCTCGGAGATAGGTGTATGAGATACATCGAAACGAATCTCAAACCTCTCATCGCGCGTTACGGCACAAACGTGCTCTTCGACTCGCTTTGGATCGCCCTTCGGGATATCTATGAGGAACATCAGGAGGAAGAACGACGTCGAAGGGAGGTCGAGAGCGCCGTACCGCCCCTGGCATAGGTTTATCGACATACTTCTGGCCCCGCAATGGATGCGGGGCTTTTTCTTGCCGGAATTTGCCTTTTTTCCGGCTTCTGCTATAGTACATGGCCTATGGTAGTACGAATGCGAGCAACACGGTCGGCGCGGGCGAACAGGCGTTCTCATCACGCTCTGATGAACCCTGCCTTGACCGTCGATTCTAAGACAAGCACGGTCCACCTCCGACATCGCGCTTCCGCCGTCACGGGCAAATACAAAGGCATCACGGCCATCGATATGGAAAAGAAAGCCATAAAGAAGGCCAAGAAAGCCAAAGACGCGCAGGCCGCACGATAAAAAAGGAAGAGCCGAGCACTCGATGCCCGGCTTTTTCTTGCTTGACTTCGCGCTCTGGGGGTTTAGTATCGACTTAGAACCATGAAAACACTACGTCTGCCGCCATCGATCGGGATAACTGATTTTCAGAATGCGGAACAGGTCAGGGAGGTTCTCGCGCTCAGGCCTCCCGGACATCCCTATGCCATCCAAGTCGGCGTCATGATGAGCTATAAGACGCTCAACGGCGTGCCGACTCGCGAAGGTTTTGAGAGGGTGTGGCCGAAGCCGTCCGAGATCGCGAGCATCTTCATCGACGATCCGGCCTCGCTCAACATGCTCCACTGGGCCGACTATCAAGGCCTTACGCGGGTAGGAGATCTTGTTAGGGCTATCGGCTGTTGCGGCCCGAATATCAAGGCGCTCCAGCTCGATATGACCTGGCCTGCCCCTGAGCTCTGCTGGGCGATCGAAAATGAGTTCCGTCTGCCGATTGTCCTTCAGATCGGAACTCGCGCTTTCGACCAGATCGGGAATGATCCAGTCCGTCTCTTGGGTCGGCTCGATGAATACGAAGGCGATATCGCCGGGGTCTTGCTCGATAAGAGCATGGGCAGAAGGGCAGAGATGGATCCCGGCTTCCTCCGGCCGTTAGTCGAAGCGGTCAGGCGCGAATGTTTTGGCCTACGCGTGACCGTCGCTGGGGGACTCGGACCCGACACGCTCGGTCTCGCCCAGTCCCTCTTCGATGAGTTCCCTGGTCTTTCCACCGATGCGCAAGGCCAGCTTCGGTCGAGCGGAAGCTATCTCGACCCGATCGAGATGCCCCGAGTCACCGAATACGTCAGAAAAGCGTTTAAGCTGTTCCAACCCGCCCTGTCGTGACTTCAAGCCGCCGATCTTCGGGTCCGCGGCTTTTTCATCTGTACGTATAATTGACTTTCCTGTCTAGTATGATATAATTAGCCTTCAAGAGCTTT
>CAZQUF010000010.1:0-16659 GCA_964596505.1 uncultured Candidatus Saccharibacteria bacterium
TATTACGTTACGGGACTGACACCCGAACAAAAAGTCAAACTTCGAGAGAATAACATCGAGTTTAATGACTTCATGCTGGACGGCATTACGCCTGCTACGTTCTTCCTGAGCAATAGCACGGCTCAGGGGATGCTCAATACCTTGGCGTCTAGCAGTCGTTACAAGACTGGACGGGAGGTGAGAACGCCGCATGGCTTTGCCACTGAGATCATTCTCTTCCCTCCGAACGCCTGGGTTCGCGCCGCCGATGGATTCAACGGTTGCGGCAAAGAAGAATGGGTCAAAATAGCGCGAGACGTCCTATGGCCGGCTGTCGGAAAGGACATCGAGATCCGTGTGCCTCATGGCGATGTCTTTGCGCTCGGCCGGGCGATACCTGATACGTTCACGATCCTTGTGTGGTCAACGCCTTTTGAGACGGCTCGGTTGCCACGGACTCCCGATCGGATCTGGGATATCCCGGTGGATCTCCCCACTCATCCCTTTCAACCGTCAGGCGAGGGCGAATGCATATTCGATGAGGCGGGCTGGCCTGTCGCGGAACTGTTTCCGAATGCCCTCTACATCCATCACGATCTCGCTCATCACGGTAGTGCAAATGAGTTCGCCATCTTTCGCAGACTCCTCCTCGAGGTCGTGCGTCTCATGACCACTCCGCGGACGGAAGAAGATAAGGCGAAGGCTCGCAGGATCATGGAAGAGCTTCAAGCTCGGTTCCGCGCCACCTACATCAAGGAGTGCTCGGCCCGTTTCGAAAAGATTCTGGCGAGTACCAAGGAGGCGATACAGAAAGGCGAGGCAAAGGTGACCGAGCTTCAGCGCCAACTGGTTATCGCGATTCGCGAAACCCGAGGGTCTGCTCGGAAGCTCGATCAACTGCTCGCTTCGAATGCGGCATTGGACGAGAAGCACGGCACCGAGTTCGACAAGCTCAGTCGCCTTCCGAAGGTTCGTTCGGTCCAAGCGCGGAGCGGCGTGGTGAGCGTCTTTACCGATGTTCTCTACTGCGTCGACCCGCGGACGAAAAAGCGTCACGAGATCGGAGCGTTTCGCATCGACATCCATGTCGGCGGGGAGGAAAACTGCGTTCGTTGGTTCAACCTGACGCGCCGTATTTCCGGCAACCAAGCGCCTCATGTCTTCGCCGAAGGTAGGGCCTGTTTCGGGAACTCGGCGGAGATCTTCGCCGAACTCATCGCGGACTACGAGTTCGCTGCCGCGGCGATGGTCGCTATTCAATTCGTCGAATCGGTGAATGTCGACGATTCGGCCGGCAGGCATATTAGCGATTGGCCTCTTGCTCCAGAAGAGTCGGCGGTTCCCGCTCCTGTGGCAACAGCTTGAACCGTTCGATCGTTCTTTGATAGTCATCAGCCTCTTCGTATGGACGAAGAGGCTTCTTATTAGGCCGACGATCCGATCGTCGGCCTATAGGGAGAAAAAGGTTTGGGTGGGCGGCACATACGGGATTCTTTGTGCGTCATAGCGCGCAAAGACGCCGGTATGTGTCGTTCACCTAAACCAACATATTCCTATGAAAGTAGCATCATCGACAACTCAAGCAAAGCCGGGAGAAAACGGGGCCAAGCTGCGGCGGCGCTTCTCAAAAGCGTTTCGCCAGTTCAAGCAGTTTCCCGCCACTCCCTTCGCCGTACGGCAGTGCATCTCGACGGTCGAATTCCTCGCCGGCGCGCCTCGCGTGCTGCTCACGCGCCGTGCCTACGATACGATGTTTCATATCGTTGATCTCGCCGACAAGGAGATCGGCTGGCTCGGCACCGTCACCAGGCGGGGATCGGATTTCGTCATCGACGAGATCTTCCTCTTCAAGCAGAAGGTGAGCGATGTCGAGACCGAAATCTCGGCCGAAGGCATCGCTGAAGTCGGGCAGGAGATCCTCATGACTCGCCCCGACGGCATGGAGGTCTGCAATAGCCTCCAGTTCTGGGGCCATTCGCACGTGCGGATGGACACCCGCCCGTCAGGTCCCGACGAAATGCAGATGGAGATGTTCCGCGATAGCGGCCATCCGTGGTTCATTCGCGGCATCTTCAACAAGAATGGCAAGGCGCAGTTCGCCATCTTCTTCTACGACATCGGCGTGAAGATCGAGGACGTCACGTGGTCCATCATCGAAGACGTCGACGACTCGATGCGCGCGAGCCTCCAGGCGGAAATCGCCGCCAAGGTCACCGATGCGCCGCCTCCTGTCCAGGTCGCTAAAGCGCATTACGGACTGGGGGAGGACGACGAGCTTGACGCGCATGCGCGTGCCGAGGGATTCAAATTGCTCGGCGAGATCGAACTCCATCTCGACGGACGTCAGCCAGAGGAGGGCGAACCCCGTGATTGACCCCCTCCGCCATCTCGAAGTCTTCTCGCCTCACGCCTTCGGCGGCAAGCGGGTCGATGTCATCGGCGCAGGCGCCACTGGCTCCAAGGTGGTCCTCGAACTAGCGAAGCTCGGCGTGGAGAACATCCATGTCTGGGACTTCGACAACGTCGAAGAGCACAACGTCGCGAACCAAGCCTTCGGCAATGGCGATATCGGTAAGCTCAAGGTTCATGCCTTGGCCGAGATCGTCAAAGCTGCGACGGGCACCGACATCAGCGCGCACGTCGAGCGCGTCGACGGTAGCCAGCAACTGGGCGAGGTCGTGTTCCTTCTCACGGATACGATGGCTTCGCGCAGAGAGATCTACGAAAAGGGTCTCAAGCTCAAGCTCCGTACGAAGCTCCTCGTCGAAACCCGCATGGGCGCCGATGGGGGAAGGATCTACGCCTTCAATCCCAATCGGCCGTCCGAATGCCGATCCTGGGAGAAAACGCTCTACACCGATGATCAGACCGTTGTGTCCGCTTGCGGGGCATCCATCTCGGTCGGTCCGACGGCGAGTATCATCGCAGGGTTGGCCGTTTGGCAGATGATTCGGTGGTTTTCCATCGAGTTTGCCTCGGCCGACGATACGCTCGAGAACGAGGTCATCGTAAGTCTCCGACCCATGCTCGTCGTGACGCAGAAATTCTAAGTTATCAAGCCCCCGACCCGCTCGGGGGCTTTTTCTATGGGAGAAACACGAACATAATAAGCAAAAAACCGCCTTACGGCGGCTCTTTGGCGCTCAGAATGAAAGCTTGAGCAGCGAGGGGACTATTTAACTGCGTCCTTGAGAGCCTTTGCGGCGCGGAACTTAGGAACCTTCATCGCAGGGACCGAGATGGCCTCGCCGGTGCGAGGGTTGCGGGCCTGGCGAGCCTTGCGGGTCTTGACCGAGAAGATACCGAGGCCGGCGATCGAGACTTCGTCGCCCTTCTTGAGGCCGGAGACGATAGAATCGAATACCGTGTCGACAACCTGCTCTGCCTGAACCTTCGTGGTGTTGAGCACTCCGTGGACTGCTTCAACGATTGCTGCTTTGTTCATCGTGTATAAATAACGCTGTTAATTGACCCCTTAAGTATATATAAAGCCATATTTTGGGCAAGCGCGTAAAATACGGCTCTGTTTACAAGATTTATGGTGGCTCAGTAGAGCCACGCATAGGAAATACAAGAAAGATACTCCTGCCGGAGACTATCGGAGGTCGACGGACCGAGATGGAGCGCGCGGGTCAGGGACCCGCGACGCATGCTTCGGCAGGAGTATCTTTCTTGTATTTCCTATCTCGCGAATTCGACGACCCTCGATTCGCGGATGACAGTCACTTTTATCTCGCCGGGATACTTGAGGTCTTGTTCGATTTTCTCAGCTATGCCGCGACCCATATTTTTCGCTTCGATGTCGGAAATTTCTTCGGGCTTCACGAAGATGCGTATCTCGCGGCCTGCTTGGAGGGCATATGCCTTCTCGACGCCCTTAAAGTTCGTGGCGATCGCCTCGAGATCTTGGAGGCGCTTGAGATAATTCTCGACAGAATCGCGTCGAGCGCCTGGACGCGCGCCTGAAATAGCGTCAGCGGTCTGTACGATGATCGATTCGACCGTTTCATACGGATATTCTTCGTGATGGGCCTGCATAGCCTTGACGATCGCCTCGTCTGCGCCGAATTTCTGCAATATCCTGCGGCCGATTTCGACGTGCGTGCCTTGGACCTCATGGTCGAGAGCCTTGCCGATATCGTGAACGAGAGCCCCGGCCTTGGCTATTTGCACGTTTGCGCCCAATTCTTCGGCGATCATGCCCGAAATGTGGGCCATTTCGACGGAATGCTGGAGGACGTTCTGGCCATAGGAGGTGCGGAAATGGAGACGACCGAGGATAGAGATGATGCGCGGGTCGAGATTCATGACGCCGACCTCGAATGCAGCCTGCTCGCCCTTTTCCTTGATTATCTTATTGATGTCTTCTTTGGCCTTTTCGACGAGTTTCTCTATTTTTGCGGGTTGTATCCTACCATCGGCGATGAGCGCCTCAAGCGCCATGCGGGCGATCTGGCGACGGACAGGATCGAAAGACGAGAGGATGATGGCGCCCGGCGTGTCGTCGACGATCACTTCGACGCCGGTCATGCGCTCGAAGCTCTTTATATTGCGGCCTTCCTTGCCGATGATCTTACCCTTTATCTCCTCTGACGGAATAGTCACGGACGTCGAAAAGACGTCGGCGGTCACGGAATTGCCGAGGCGCTGGATGGCGGTCGCGATGATGTCTTTAGCGCGGGATTCGAGCTTGTCCTGATTGGAGGTTTCGAGCTTCTGCATCCGGACGACAAGGTCGTCGGAGTATTTATGCTCGATGTCTTTTATAAGAGCGTCTTTAGCTTCGGATTCGGTAAGGCGGGCGACGCGCTCGACGGCAGCGTTACGCTCGACGAGGAGAGAGTCAGCTTTCTCTTTGACCGCGCGTACCTCAGATATCTTGCCTTTAAGGCTCTCGATCTCTGCGTCGAGGTCCTTCTGGCGGTCATCGAGCGTATCTTCGCGCTTCTGGAGGCGTTCCTCGGCGGTCTTGAGTTTCTCTTCTTTTTCTTTCGCTTCTTCGCGGAGCTGTTTCAACGTCTCGGCCGCCTTATTTTCGGCTTCGAGCACGACTTTCTTGGCCGCCTCTTCGGCGTCCATTTCCATCTTCTTTATCTCGAGCTCCATCGAACCGCGTTTGCCGAGAGAGATGATGAGGCGCAGGTAATAACCCAAGGCGATTCCCACGAGGCCTGCGGCGCTCGCGAGAAAGATGACTATCGGTAACGACATGATGTTAAGCGGCCGCGCGTGCTCCTGATCCGTATGAAAGCCGGTCCAAGTTCGGTGTCGGAAGGGTGAGGAAAGATGTCTGTTCGGTGAGATTCATGAGAAAGAGGGAAGTCGGCCGGAAATTTAAATGGTAACGATTGTATAGTACATATAAATGCATGAGGAGGCAAGCAAACAAGCATGCAAAAGACCGGACGCCCTCTCCTACGGAGGGCGTCCTATTAATCTCTCTTGCATGCTTGTTTGCTTGCCTCATCTGTTTTTGCTAGTATCTCCGGGAAACATGAGTGCACAAACTAATATCAGTGGTTCATTTGGCGGTAGTCCGACCCTCGAGGAAAAGCTCGGGGAAGTCGAAACTCTCGAACGGGAGCTCGGTATCGTCGGCGTGAGCGTTCGGCCTGCCGACGGCGCTCGGGTGACGACGGCCGAATGCGTCGACGGCGTCATTGGTGCGATGCGCAGGGGCTCGGCGCTCTTGCGCGACATCGAGAATATTCCGCTCGCGCGCCCGGCCGCTCTCGGGTAATCTAAACTCAAAGGAGGCATCGCGCCTCCTTTTTTCATATCGCTCGATTTGTTTTCGCTCAGGGCCTAAGAAAGTATCTTGTCCACGATTCCGTATTTCTTTGCTTCTTCGGCATCCATGAAGAAATCGCGCTCGACGTCTTTCTCGACTTGGGCCATCGGCTTGCCGGTGGCTTCGGAGAGGATCTTGTTCGTCTTCTCGCGCGTCTTGAGGATATGCTTGGCAGTGATGGCGATGTCGGATGCCTGGCCTTCGACTCCGCCCGACGGCTGGTGGATCATCACTTCGGCGTTCTCGAGGATGTAGCGCTTGCCTTTCGTACCAGAGGCAAGGATAACGGCGCCCATCGATGCGGCCATGCCGACGCAGTAGGTCGCGACGTCGTTTTTGATGACGTTCATCGTATCGACGATAGCAAGGCCGGCGGTGACGGAGCCTCCGGGAGAGTTAACATAGAGAGCTATCTCTTTCTTCGAGTCCTCAGACTGGAGGAAAAGGAGCTGAGCGATGACGGTATTGGCGACCGCGTCGTCGATCGGTCCGGAAAGGAAGATGATATTCTCCTTGAGGAGGCGCGAATAGATGTCGTAGGCGCGCTCGCCGAGGTTGGTTTTTTCGATGACGGTGGGGATGAGGATAGACATGTTTTTTATATTAGTGATAGCGAAACAATATACAAAAAATGGGTTCGGCGCAATAGATATGATAGTGTTACATGCATGAGATTCCAACGTTTCTATGTTGAAAAGCCTATAGATTCTGGGAAAGAGAACTCTCTTCCGGATGCGGCGCTCGCTCACCAGCTCCGACGGGTCTTTCGGTTGCAACGTGGGGACAAGGCCATTTTCTTTGACGGTTCCGGCGTCGATCACGTGTCGGAGATCGTTTCTGTAACGAAGGATACGGTAACGTTTCGCGTTCTCGAGAGCCGTTCGGCAGACACGGCCGATGGCTTTGCACGGAGCCTCCGTCGCAAGGTCGCGCTCGCCGCATCTCTCATTAAAAAGGACAACTTTGAGTGGGTTGTTCAGAAGGGCACGGAGCTCGGCGTCTCTGAGTTCATCCCTCTCGTGTCCGAGAGGAGCGAGAAAAAGGACATCAATATGGAGCGTGCTCGAAAGATCATGATCGAGGCCTGCGAGCAGTCGGGCAGGGGAGATGTTCCCGTTATCCGCGAGCCGATATCGCTCGAAGACTTTCTCGGGCATGAGAAACGAGAGACCATCGCCTTTCATACAGAGGGCGCAGTTTTCGCGCCGAAGGATATTCCGGCGACTGACGATATCGTCGCCTGTGTTGGACCTGAGGGCGGTTGGACTGGAGGGGAGGTCGAGGCGTTCAAGAAAAAAGGCGCAACGATCGTACGACTCGATGCGCCCATTCTCCGGGCAGAGACCGCCGCTGTGGCGATCGCGACCTTACTTCTGCTTCTCTAGAAATTCGAACACCGCCTGATTGAGGAATATGTGCTCGAAGTATGAACGGGCGCGGTCAGCGTCGACGTCCTTGTGATGTTCGCGTGCATGCTTTACCTCCGCTTCGACCTTCGCGGGATCGGCCGATATCTTCTCGGTCTTGGCGACGTGGTCGAGGATAAGATCGAGTTTGACGCGTTTCAAGGCGTCGGAGCTCCATTCTTTCTTCAGGTCCTCCGTAGTTTTCTTGAGGTGCTTGAGGTAATCGTCGAAGGTCAGTCCCATACGCTCGACGTCGTGCTTCATCTGCTCACTCATGCGCTCGAGCTCGGATTCGACGAGGACGCTCGGTATGACGATGCCCGATCTCTCGTCGAGAGCTTCGGTGAGGGCGTCGATAAGTCCGATGCGCTTCTTCTCCATAGCGCGATGCTCTTTTTCTGCTCGGAGATTCTCGCGGAGCTTCGATTTAAAATCTGCCGCACCTTTGAATTCAGGGCTCTTCTCGTACTCGGGATAGTTTTTCTTTATATCCTCTAAAGCCTTTTCGACGTCCGCATCGGATACCTCGATCGGTTCGGCTTTTTTAGCATTCTCTTTCACGGCGATCTTTTTGTAATCGAATCCCTTCGCTTCGCTGAGGTCGGGGACCACGGCCGCGACGACGGTGAATTCGAGCGCGTTCCCTTCGGCGATCTTTGTTATAGAGACTTTCGGATATCCGATAGCGTCTATCTTCTCGGCTTCGAGGATGTGGCCATATGCATGGGATATCGCATGTTCGGCCGCTTCGCGGAGGAGATTTGCGTCACCGATCTTCTGGCGGATGAGCTTCTCAGGCGCCGTGCCTTTGCGAAAGCCGGGGATCTCAGCCTCTACGCGAAGGTCGGCGAGAGTCGCCTTGACCGTTTCGGCGAATTCCGCAGCGGATATCTCGCTCTTTATCTCGATTTCGCTCGTCGCAGCGATCTTTTTGACGCTCGCTTTATAAGAATGTTCGGCATGCTTGCCGTGGTCGTGATGCGTGTGTGCCATATTTGTATGTTTTTATGTGTTTCGAAGTCTATCCGCAAAGAACCATTTTGTACAGTTTTAGACCAAAAAACCGGCAGTGCCGGTTTTGATCGCCTGTATTGACCGCGTCTCTATTTGCCGAGGCCTGAGAGGTCCGGGCCCGGGTCTGTCGCTTTAAGGTCGCTCTCTATCGAGCCTATGTCGTCGGACGGAGAAACGGGCGCGACGGTCGCGGCTTGCGGGATCATCGTTCCCGAAGGGGAAAGTTTGTTGCCGCTCCAGAGATACCATGCGCCGAGCACGAGGAGAACGACGATGGCTATGATGCCGATAAGGGGACCGTTCGATCTCTTATTTTCCTGCGTAGCCATGGCGTTATTCGTTATTAGTTAATTTCATATCTGCGACTACCTGCGTAAGCGATTTTTGTGCGTCGTTGATCGCGTTCTGGGCGTCCTGGACGGCCTGGCGTATAGCGTCGGCGGCATTCGACGTCGAGACATCTACTATCGCGATCGCGTCAGCTTTCGTCTGTGCAGTCTGGAGAGCGGTTACCGATAGCGCGAGGTCGGCGCGTGCTGCGGTCGTCGTAGCGCCTGCCTGGTCGAGTTTAGAAAGACGGCTATCTATCTTGGTCTTTATCTCGCCGAGCCTCTGTATTTCCTGATCGAGATGGCTCTGAGCAGTTTTTACCGCGGCTGTTACTTTTGTGGCCTTGATCTCTGCGGTCGTCGAGGCGCGTCTATTGGCGAGCTCCTGTTTTCGCGCCTCTATCTCGGTTTTGAGGTCATTTTTCTTTATTCCCGGGATTTCTTTGGTGGTCGAAGCTGTCGTCGTAGCCTCTATCCGGAAACTCTGGCGTATTTTCGCTCTATCTACTCTGGTTGTGGTGCCTGTGACCTCTTTTTCGATGTCCATTGTGTCTGTGGCGACCGGCGGCAGGCCTTTTGCCGCTCGTGCCGCATTGATGCGCTGGAGCCCGAGCGGGTTAAGCCTTACCATCGATGCGCGATCTGTATCGGTCGGAGGCACGAACCCTGGAGACTGGGCATGCGCGGTAGCCGTTCCGAGAAGGCAAAAGGCGAGAGACAATCCAAAAATAGTGGTTTTCTTCATATGTATTGTTGAGCGCCTCTTGAAAAGCGCGCTTTCGGGATTATACCACGCGGAGGAGCGACAGGAAAAAACCGCCGGAGAGGCGCTCTCGGCGGTTATTTTCTGCGCTCTCGGACTCGAGGCTACTTTTTCTTGCTCTTCGCCTTGGCGTAAGCTTTTTTATAGAGAGCGATGCCTTCGTTGAAGGCGGCGACGGCTGCTTTCTTGTCTTTGAAGTCTTTGACGATGACTTCTTTGTTCTGGAGCTTCTTGTATGTCGAATAGAAGTGCTCGATCTCGAGGAGAGTGTGCTTGTTGAGGTCTTTCAGGTCCTGGACGTCGTCCCAACGCGGATCGTCGCACGGAACGGCGATGAGCTTGTCGTCGCGATCGCCCGAGTCGAGCATATGAAGGAGGGCGACGGGCCTTACGCGCGCAAGGACGCCGGGAAAAAGAGCGTGGGTGGTCAGGAGGACGACATCGAGGGGATCTCCGTCATGCCAGAGGGTCTGAGGAATGAATCCATAGTCATACGGAAAGTCCTGGGCGGTATGCGAGACGCGGTCGAGGGCGATGAGGCCGGTCTTCTTGTCGATCTCATACTTGTTCTTCGAGCCCTTTGGTATCTCGATGATCGTGTTTATACGGTCGACGGTTCCTGGCTCGATCTCGTGGAGAATGTTCACCATATCTTATGTATGTATCGATTATCGCTGATTATTCTGCGGAAGCATCCTTTGGAACAGCTGCTGCCGCGTTCGTTCCGACAGGACGGATGTCGATCTTCCAGCCGGTGAGCTTTGCGGCGAGACGGACGTTCTGACCGCCCTTGCCGATAGCGAGAGACTGCTGGTCCTCGGCGACTTCGACGGTAGCTGTCTTGGTCGTTTCATCGAGGTTTATAGCCGTTATTTTAGCAGGCGAGAGGGAGTCTTCTATGAATTTCTTCTGATCGGCAGACCATTCGATGATGTCGATCTTCTCTCCGCCGAGCTCGGACGTGACCGTCGAGACGCGAACGCCGCGCTGGCCCACCAAAGAGCCGATAGGGTCGATGTGAGAGTCGTTCGACATGACGGCGATCTTCGAGCGCGAGCCGGCCTCGCGAGCGACAGCCTTGACCTCGACTGTCTTGTTGGCGATCTCAGGCGCTTCGATCTCGAAAAGCTTCTCGAGGAATTTAGGGTGCGATCGGGAGAGCTTGAGGAAGACGCCGCGAGGGGATTCCTCGACGCGGAAGAGATAGGCGCGTACGCGCTCGCCCTGCTTGTAATGCTCGCTCCTGATCTGCTCCTCGAACGGGAGGACGCCGACGGCGCGGCCCATGTCGACGAATATCGTGCCGCGCTCGATGCGCTGGACGGTGCCCGAGACGATATCGCCCTCGCGCTTGCCGTATTCGCCCATAACGGAGACTTTCTCGGCCTCGCGGATCTTCTGGATGATGACCTGCTTGGCGGTTTGGGCCGCGATGCGGCCGAAGTCGTCCTTCGGTTCGAGAGGGAAGACCATCTCGTCGTCTATGGCGGCATTCTTCTTTATGAGGCGCGCCTCGTCGAGCCAGATGTGGTGCTCTGGATTGTAGCGGACGCGCTCGTCCTCGGGCGCGAGCTCTGGCATCTCTTCCTCCTCGGGGATGTCGAGGACTTTCGTGTCGTCGACGACGGTCTTGACCTGGAAGAACTCTGTCGCTCCTGTGTTTACGTCGAAGGTGGCGCGGACGATCTGGCCGCGCTTGCCGTACTCTTTCTTATATGCCGTCGCGAGAGCCATCTCTATGGCCTCGATTATCTTTTCGCGGGGGATGCCGCGCTCTTCCTCGAGCTGTCCGAGGACCGAATGGATCACTTTGAGGTCAAACATGTTATTTTTGGGCGTTTAATAAAGAAAGTCCGCCGCGAGGCGAACTTCACATATATAGAGCATATACGTTCGGTCGTGAAAAGTCAAGAGATGTGCACAGAGGGGGTTTCAGTTTGACGCGGGGCATGGTTTAATGAAGGGGATGAATCGTTCAAACAGCACTCTCATCGTTCGTTCGGCCGCCGCGACAGTAGTCGCAGGTCTCATGATCTATGCGAGCGCGGTCCTCGCGGCTAATCCCGCCCCGACTATAACTTTTACGGCGGATCATGCATCGGTTAACAACGGCAAAGACGTCAAACTCACCTGGTCGGCGAGCAATGCGGTCTCTTGTACCGCCTCTTCGGCGCCAGATCCTTCGATTTGGTCGGGACCAAAGCCGGTAAACGGCTCTGTTACCATTTTTGCCCTCTCTAAGCGCACGACGTTCACGCTCACGTGCTCTAATGTGGCGACATGCCCTGTCGAGCTTGATGTTCTCCAGCCGACTACGGTTGGTAAAGATATCTTTTGCACGAACGGGGTATGGAGCGCATACGCTACCTTCACGAATAAAACGCCTAACCCTATAACGCTCACCCTCATATCCGATAAGCCTCTCGTCGGGGGAAGCACGCCAAGCGGCGCTCCGACAAGCATCGTCATAGATCCAAATTCTAAGGAAAAGGTAGCGATAACAGCGATTTCTAATCCGGCTACTAAACCTGCTCTTTTCTGTGGATCGGCTCTCCTGAGGAATGACAACCTCGTGTATCAATACACTGACAGTTGCGGTACGGTGCAGAAGGTCGAGTTCGACGACATTGAATACAATATATAAAGACATGACAAGGCGAATCACATTTCTGGGCGCGGTCCTCATCGTATGCGCGGGTTTGCTGGGAACCGGCAGCGTACACGCTCAGACGGCGCCCACATCGAGCGCATCTGTGACCGTCGACATAAATCCTCTGCCGACTGTTTCGTTGAGCGTCGCTGATTCGGCCGTAAATTATGGCGCAGCGAGCACCCTTTCATGGTCTTCTACGAACTCGTCTTCTTGTACGGTAACGGTAAATCCGGTCCCTGCCGGCTGGACCGACCTCACAGGGACTTCTAATTCAGGCGTTACTACGCAAGCTCTCGCGAAGAATACGACATTCACTATCTCCTGTGCGGATGCATACGGCCAATCTGCAACTGATTCAAAGACTGTCGCGGTGCACCCTCTTCCGACGGCTTCTCTCTCGACCGCTGCGTCGGCAGTGAATTATGCGACAGCGACGACGCTCTCGTGGACATCGGCGAATGCGTCGTCGTGTAAGGTGACGGCGAGCCCTGTTCCTACCGGTTGGGCCGATCTCACGGGCACTTCGAACCAGGGTGTCACCTCCCAAACGCTTACTCAAGATACGACATTCACCCTCGCGTGCTCTGATGCGTACGGTCAGAGCGCGTCCGACTCGAAGAAAGTGACCGCGCATCCGCAGCTCTCCGCGGATCTGTCTCTCTCGCTTTCGGATATCGGTGAAAACATACCCGATCTCATAAGCTGGAGCTCGAAAAATGTCTCCGCCTGTACGGTTACGGCGAATCCTGCCCCGGCGAATTGGAAGGACCTCACTGCCCTCTCCAGCGGAACCGTCACGACGGCGCCTCTCGCTCAGACGACCGTCTTTACCCTCTCGTGCTCTGACCAGTATGGACAGACGGTGTCCGACCATAAGACCGCTACGGTGCATACAAAACCGACTGCTTCTCTCTCTGTAGCGCTCGCCGGATCGACCTCTCAGGGCGTTGGCGCAGCGGGAGCCTCGTCTATTTCCATAAACAAAAATTCGGCAGTGACCGTTTCGTGGTCGTCGACGAATGCTTCTCAGTGCGTCGCTACGTCGTTTCCTAACTATATGTCCGACCAGTTCAAGGTCACTGGGACATCAGGTTCTGTAACGATAAATCAGGTGCCTACCAGCGGCACGTTCTCGGTGACGTGCTCCGACAATTATGGACAGAGCGCTACCGGCTCAGAGGACGTCGCGGTGCGCGCGCTTCCCACGGCCTCACTTACGACCGCCGACAGTTCGGTAAATCAGGGATCGGCCACTACTCTCTCGTGGACCTCGCTCAATACCGCATCGTGTACGGTGAGCGCCGCGCCTGCGCCGACAGGCTGGACGAATCTTACCGGCACGACGAACACCGGCGTCACATCGAAGAATCTCTCTGCAGATACGGCGTTTACGCTCTCGTGCTCTGACGGATACGGCCAGTCTGCTTCTGATGCGAAGAGCGTGACGGTCAACCACGCTCCGGTGCTCCGCGCGCTGATCATCCCTTCTACCGACGACAAGAAGGCGAATCATCCTCAGAATTTCTCCATCGCGGCTGATGACTCGGATAACGATCAGATAAAATATGAGATCGATTGGGACAATAATGGGACGATAGACGAGACGCAGCCTGCCTCTGGTCTCGTCAATTCCGGGACATCCGTCACGCTCACCCATACATGGACGACCGCAGGCGCTCAGAACTTTAGCGTCCGCGCTACAGATGCCAAGGGCTTCTCATCGGCATGGAGGAAGCTCCCAGTGACTATCGCTGCGAATGTGAGCCCGATCGCCTCCGTGACCGCTCCGGCGAGGAACGCCGTGCTTACGACGGGCGTCTCGGCAACGGTGAGCGCTACGGCTTCAGATAGCGACGGTACGATTTCCAAGGTCGATTTCTATGTCGACGATACGCTCCTCGCGACTGATATCGCCTCTCCTTACAGCGCGGCATGGTTTCCGACCGCCCCGGGAGCGCATGTCATAAAAGCGGTCGCCACGGACAATGACGGAGCGACGACGCCATCCTCCGTTTCCGTCACTGTCGTCAACCAAAACCACGCGCCGTCGGCACCGGCCATCGTAGGTGCCGATGGTTATGAGGGACAATCGCTCTCTTTCTCTTTCTCTACCGTCGATCAAGACGGCGACAATGTTACCTATGATATCAATTGGGGCGACGGGACCGCTGATACGAAGACAGACCTTGTCTCATCGTCGCAGCCGCTCCAGCTTTCCCATTCATGGACTGGCGCTGGGCCAAAGACTATCCAAGCCATCGTAACGGACGAGAACGGCCTTTCTTCTCCGCCTACGAATAAGCCGATAAACATAAACTCGGTCATCGGACCGGCGGCGAGCATCAACGCGAATCCTACGAATGTCCCTTATCCTGGAGGCAATGTCGTGATCTCTTGGTCGTCAGATGACTCGGATTCTTGTCATCTTATGGGGGGCGATATAGACGAGCTCGTCGCGCCGAATACATCCGATACGCGGACTGTATCTGTGACTGCGGGGACCACATTCTCTATATCTTGTAACGGCGAATGGTATTGGTCGCTCATCGGAGGCGCCCCGGCGGTGAGCCAGGTAACCGTCAGCATCTTACCTCGTCCGAATAACGCTCCGTTCGGACCAGATATCGTCGCTGCCTCGACGAATGACAGCCTCATTTCCGATCCTCAGAAATTCTCTCTGACTGCCGATGATCAAGACGGCGACCTTATTCGTTACGAGATCGATTGGAACGGCGATGGCGCGGCCGACGAGTCGCTCCCCGTATCCGGATACGTCGATCACAATACGACTCTCTCGACGACCCATGTTTGGACGTCGAAAGGTCTCTATACGCCGAGCGCTCGCACGATCGACTCGCGCGGCCTCGCATCGAAGTGGGTTCCCTTCACGGTAAATATCGGTGCCCTCAATCATCCGCCTCAAGTCTCCATAACCTCGCCGGTCGATGGCTCATCGGCCGTCACGCAGGGCTCTGTAGCAATCTCGGCCGACGCGACCGACGATGACGGCTCTATCGCTAAAGTCGAATTCTTCATCGATAACTCGACGGTTCCTTTCGCGGTAGTCATGGATGCTCCATATACTGCGACGTGGAATGCCGTCACGGGCACTCATACTATCCGCGCGAAGGCGACGGATAACGATCAGGCGACGAATGCGACGAGCATCGGCATCACGGTCACGCCTCTCCCTATACCGACAGGCACTATCGAAGTAAAGCGCGTAGGCAGCGACGGCTCCCAGGCTTCTGCGCCTGACGCATCTTCGCAGATCGCGGGCGTAGCTCCATGGACTACGGACAATCCGGCCGAGTTCCAGTCTCTCGACGTGACTGCCGACGGATACGAAGTCGATTCCTCGAATGTCGCTCACTACGATGTTACCGTCGGTACCTGCACATTCGCTTCGGGCGGTCCGGAGTGCGTGGTTCCGGATGCGTCTTTCAACATATCTCCTACATGCGTAGATTCAGTGTGCTCGGTTTCGGGCGTCGATGTATCGAAGGACGTCACGACGAAGGTCGTCTACAAATACACGCCTGTGCCTGTCCAGCCTCTCGTCTGCGAAGGAGACGAGCCGCCTGACAATGTCTATATCAATAAGGGCGACAGCACCTACGTGGCCGGCTATACCCCGACGTCGTGGACGTACGGCCTCGTGGACGGCGGATCGAATGCCTGCAGATTCGTCTGCGTGAACAATGGCGTCCAGAACGGCAATGCGTGCGACGCTCCGGCGCCGGTTCCTCCGACCGATCCGACGATCGACGGCGTGGGCGGCGTCGAAGGCATCCAGCTGCCGTTCACCTTTACATCGACTGACAAACAGGGAAGCCGCGTCAAGTATGAGATCGATTGGGGCGACGACTCTGCCCATGAGACGACGGATCTCCAGGCGGAAAGTACGGGCGTCATCGTCTCGCATTCATGGGTAGGCGATGGTACGAAGACTATAAAGGCTATGGCTATCGATGAGAACGGCCTCACATCCGGCTGGACGAGCCAAGATATCACTATCGATGCTGCGACCGGCCCCGCCGCAAGCCTCAACGGGAATCCTTCGGAGCTGCCATACGGTGGCGGAACCTCGGTCATCTCGTGGTCGTCTAACGATACGTCTGGCGATCCGACATCGTGTCACGTATCGGGCGGCAGCTTGAACGAAGACGTACCGGGTGACGCCTCCGATACAAGGACGGTGACCGTAAGCCAGACCACGGGCTTCAGCATCTCGTGCATCGGTGCATGGTATTGGACTCTTGTGGGCGGAGCTCCGGCTATGGAGTATGCGACGGTGACTGTAGATGCCGCTAATGCGCCGGGCGCCCCGGTCGTCTCTGCCGATTCTGAAAACAATAATCTCGTGTTCGTGCCACAGATATTCCATATGAGCTCTACGGGCGATGCAGCTGACCTTCTCAAATATGAGATCGACTGGAACAACGACGGCGTCATAGACGAGACTATACCGTCCGCATCGGCGAGCGCTCCTGTGACGGCGCGGGCTTCGATGCCGCGCGCGCTCGGCGGCTCGAACAATGTCGCGGGCGTCGGTCTCGCTCTCGCCGGATCACGAACGAATACTCTCGCTCTCGCCGGCGATGCCTTGGGCGCCGCGACCGGAGACCTGAATACGATCCTCGGATTCGTAGCTCCCGGAGTGCCACAGGTGACGACGCATGTCTGGAACGATGCCGGTCCGAAGATGTTCCAGGTGCGCGCCG
>CAZQUF010000011.1:0-15958 GCA_964596505.1 uncultured Candidatus Saccharibacteria bacterium
ATGCCCGGGATGACTTTCTTGTCCTCGAGCGATTCGGAGACCGACTTACCGCCTTTGACGTCCTCGGTCGCCTCCATGAGCACTTTCTTGTAGACCGCGTTTCCCACCACGTCGGCGGTCAATTCGAGCGCGCGGACCATCGGTATGCCCGAGACGAGCATGGTATTCATGTTGTCCGATATGCGCGAGAGATAGAGCTTCTGATAGAGGTTCTTTATGAAGGGCGTCTGGATCTTGGCGTTATCGAGCGAGAGCTTGCCTGCGGGCGTCTTGGTGAAGCGGTAGAGGAAGAATGCCGCCACGATCACGGCGACGACGACGAATATGCCGTAGGTCACGAGGATGTGCGACATGCCTATGACGATCTGGGTATAGAGAGGTATCGGCTGGCCCGAATCGGTGAGGATCGAGCTTATCTTCGGTATGACCACCGTGAGCATGAGGGCCATGACGACGACGAAGGTAAAGACGACGAAGGCAGGATAGATGAGCGCGTTCCTCGCTTTCGAGTTGACTTCATACGACCGATCGAGGTGATCGGCGAGAAAGACGAAGACTTCGTCGAGCTTACCCGACTCTTCGCCCGAACGGACCATGTTCGTATAGAACTCGCTGAATATCTTCGGATGCTTGGCCATGGCCTTGGAGATCGAGCTTCCGGCCTGGAGGTCGTCGGCCACCTCGATGAGGGCCCTGCCAAGAGTCTTGTTCTCGACTTCCCCGCCGATGAGGCGGAAGACGCGGAGAGCCGAGACCTGGGCTTCGAACAGCGTCGCGAGCTGGCGCGAAAGGACGACGACGTCCTTGGTCGAGACGCGAGAGAAGAACTCGATATCGCCGCCGCTAAAGATCGATTTCTTGTTGGCCGGATTGACCTGCTTTATGACGAGCCCGCGACGCTGGAGAGACGAGATGGCTACGTCGAGAGAGATGGCCTCGATCGAGCCCTTCGTTTCTGATCCTTTTTCGTCTACGGCGCTGTAATTGAAAAGCATATGCGTGGCGTTTGATTAGAGCAGCCTCTCGAGGACTTTTGGATTAGGCGAGTACAGATAGGCGTTCTCGGACGTGATCTCGCCTTTGCGGACGAGCTCGGCGAGCGAGCGGTTCATGTCGATCATGCCCTGGTCGATGCCGGTCTCGATGACCGTATTGATCTCGTGGACCCGCTTCTCGCGAATGAGGTTCTGGACCGCGGGAGTCGAGACGAGGAGCTCGTAGGCCGGGACAAGGCCGCCCGAGATGCTCGGGATGAGGCGCTGAGAGAAGATGCCCGTGAGGGTCGCGGCGAGCTGGATGCGGATCTGGTCTTGCTGAGTCGACGGGAACGAGTCGATGATGCGGTTGATAGTCTGCGCCGCATTGTTCGTATGGAGCGTCGAAAGGACGAGGTGTCCGGTCTCGGCGGCCGTGACGGCGGTGGCCATCGTGTCGATGCCGCGCATCTCCCCGATGAGGATGACGTCGACGTCCTCGCGGAAAACGGACCTGAGGGCCGTGGCGAAATCGATGGTATCGATCCTCACCTCTCGCTGGTCGATCATGGATTTCTTCTGCTCGTAGACGTATTCGACAGGGTCTTCGACGGTGATGATGTGCTCGGCGCGCGTCTCGTTGATGCGCTCGACCATGGCGGCCAAGGTCGTCGTCTTGCCGTGGCCGACGGGACCGACGACGAGGAAGAAGCCCTGCTGGCGGTCGCAGAACGTCTCGAGAAGGGGCGGCAAGTTAAGCTCGGCGATCGACCGGATCTTCCTCGGTATGAGGCGAAAAGCGAAAGTGATATTCCCCTGCTGAAAATAGCCGTTGCCGCGGAAACGGGCTTTGTCTTGATAGATGTACGAAAAATCGATTTCCTTGTTTCTCTGAAATAGCTCCTGGTCCTGCGCCGAGAGAGCGACCGACATGATGCCGAGCATGTCGTCCTTGCTCAAGATGCTCCTGTTGAGAAGGGGCATCAGAAAGCCGTTCACGCGCACGGTCGGATAGCGCCCCACCGAAAGATGGAGGTCGGACGCGGATTCCTTCATCACCGTCTCTACCAGGTCTTCGAATTCTTTTTTATAGTCTGATGTCATATGCGTTGATTACGCCGCGATCCCCTTCTTGGCCGCGTAGATCTTCTCCACTTCGTGGAGGACCTCCGACGGAATGGTCGCGGCCTTGACGATGTAGCCGTCGACTTTGAGCTCTTTGGCGCGCTCTATGTCGGACGACTGGCTCTGGTTCGTGAGCATGACGACGATCGCGTCCGGCGCGAGATTGTTGTCGCGCACGACCTTGAGGAGCTCGAGACCGTCCATGTACGGCATGACCACGTCGAGGAGCATCACGTCGGGCTTCCAGCCGCTTCGGAGCTTGTCGAGCGCCGCCTGAGATCCGACGGCGGTATCGACGTCGTAGCCGTTATTGGCGAACTTGAGCGAGTACATGCCCAAAAGGAACTTATCGTCGTCGACGATGAGGACCTTGATGTTCTTCTTTGGTACGTTGTTTGCGGTTGGTGGCATGCAATTATGAGTGTTATATCAGTAGTATATCAAAGTTTATTGACTTCGCTCCATGGTATCTCTTTCCTAAAGGCCTTGAGCATGGCATCCTCGCGCATGGTGAGGAGACCCTTACTGCGGGCAAGCTTGTAGATAACGTCTTCTGTGGCATTCGCGAGGATCGCACGCTCCAGATCCTTGTCCATTTCGACGACTTCGGCTACGGCCATGCGCCCGCGGACGCCGTTCGGGCAGGTGGCGGAAGGCTGAGCCTCGAGGACAAGCGCCGGATAGACGATCTCCTTCTTGAACTCTGCGGGCAGGTCGCTGAACTCCTTGTCGAGCATCATGCTGATCGCCCCTTCGACCGGCTCTTCCTTGCCTCCCTCGCAAAGCCTCGACGTAAGGCGCTGGGCCATGGCGAGGATGAGGGTCGGGGCGATGAGGTACGGGTCGACGCCCATGTCCACGAGGCGCGGCACGACGCCGATGGCGGTATTGGTGTGGATGGTCGAGAGCACCAAGTGGCCGGTCAAGGCCGCCTGAATGGCGAGCTGTGCCGTCTCTTTATCGCGGATCTCTCCCACCATGATGATGTCGGGGTCTTGGCGCAAGGTCGTACGGAGACCGGAAGCGAAGGTGTAGCCGATCTCCGGCCTGACCTGAGACTGGGAGACGCCCTCCATGTTGTATTCGATCGGATCCTCGAGCGAGAGCACGTTCTTCGACTCGTCGTTGAGCTCATTGAGCATGGCGTAGAGAGTCGTCGACTTACCGGACCCTGTCGGACCGGATATGAGGATGAGGCCGTAGGGCCGAGTCATGGCCTTGCGGATAGCCGTGAGATTCCTCGGCGAAAATCCGATGTCGTCGAGCGATTTGATGCCCTTTTCCTGGTCGAGGATACGCATCACGATCTTCTCGCCGTAATAAGCCGGGAAGGTAGAGACGCGGAAGTCGACTTTCCTGCCCTCGATGCGCGCGGCGAAGCGGCCGTCTTGCGGCTTGCGCTTCTCGTCGAGCTTCATATTCGAGAGGATCTTGATGCGGGCGACGACGGCGTCATGGACCTTGACCGGCAGGACGAGCGAGGTGTGAAGGTCGCCGTCGACGCGGAAGCGGACGCGGATCTTGTCTGAGAGGCGCTCGATATGGATGTCCGATGCGTTGCCTTCGACGGCGTAGCGGAGCATCGTCGCTACGATCTTGGTCACCGGCGCGTCTTCGATGATCCTCGTCTCGCCCTTGGTCGGCGCCTTATCGGATGCGTCGCTGTCGACGTCCGCGATATCTGTCTCGAGCTCGGAGAGAGCCTTGGTCACCTCGCCCGAGAGGCCTTTATAGAGCCCTATTGCCTGGGTGAAATCTTCCTCGGATATGAGGAAGACCTTGAACGGCATGTTTATCTTCGACGATATGAAATTGAGCGCGTCTCGCGCGTCGATGTCGTCGGGATCGACGACGCCGACTTCGAGGACGCTGTCTTTGACGGCGAGCGGCACGAGCCGATAGTGGTTAGCCGATTCTTCCGGGATATATTTGAGGATCTCGAACGGGATATTCTGGTCTTTGAGCGAGCGGACCGGCACGCCGAGAAGATCGCCCTTGGCGGAGAGGAGATCGGCGTCTGTCACTCCCTTCTTCTTGAGGACGGCCTCGATCGGCTCGCCCGTCATGCGCGCTTCCTCGCTCGCCGATGCGGCGTCCTTCTTTTGGATGACTTTTTTGTCTACGAGTATGTCGAGTACGCTCATGCTTAGCGAGAGATAGTCGTCG
Organism: uncultured Candidatus Saccharibacteria bacterium; assembly: GCA_964596505.1. Classification (GTDB taxonomy): domain Bacteria; phylum Patescibacteriota; class Minisyncoccia; order Phycocordibacterales; family UBA6065; genus UBA6065. Next base: position 4,266 of record CAZQUF010000011.1, read on the forward strand.
TGGCGAAGACGCTCGGATCGAGAGGCGCGAACGGATTCGGACGATTCGGCGTCTGCGGAGGTATGGTCTGGCCGAAGTCGGAAAGCGACCGCCAGATTGGATTGGAGAATATAGAATCATCGAGCTTGAGGAGCTTGAGCTGCTGGAGAGAGGCCAAGAGGTCTTGGTCGACGGACGACGACCCGCCCGACGAGCTTGCGACGAGGAGGGTGTCGGGCGATTGGTCGCGAGTGGCATAGAAATAGCCTGCCCCGGCGATTGCCAGGATGACGACGCCTACGATGACCAGATTCTTGATGCTCGATTTCTCTTTCATATCATTTTAGCCAATAGGTCTTCACCGTCACATTGTAATCGTAGAGCTGGCTCACGTCGCTCGAGCTGAACGTGACCGACGTCACGTCGAGCACCCGAAGGCTCCGTTCGAGGTCGTGCATAAAGGCTATGAACGTATTGTACGGCGCGGTCGTCGTGAAAGTAAGGGTGAGCGTGCCATAGGGCGTATTGTCGGCGCCGATCGTATCAGATTTGCTTGAGGCGTCGGTCTTGAAGTTCCTGATCCTCATGCCGTACGTCCGAGCCATATCGTCGACGTCGATGATCAGGCGGATGTTATCTATGTTATCAGGGAGGAGTTTCGAGAGCTTGTCGACGTCGGACTTGCTCATCTGGTTGTATTTGCTCAAGAGCGCATCCCTTTGGGTTTGGAGCTCTTTCGAATTCGAGAGCGCCTTGTCATAGTCGGCCTTGTCGACGCGCAAGCTCTGGATCGACACATAGGTAGGGTCGACGTAGCCGAAGAAAAGGCCGAAAGACGCGAGCACGAGGATGATCGATACGATATTGCTCATTGGGCGGATGTGTTAGAAGAAGGAACCGCAGGCGCCGGAGCGGACAAGCTCGCTTTCGAGTACGAGACGAGGCTCGGATCGACGGTCATCGACGCGTTGAACGAGACGGTGCCGGCGGGATCGAGCGCGAGGTCGGTCAAGCTCACGTCGGTAAGCTTCTTTTGGGTATTCAAAAGATCGGACTCGAGGGCTACGGAGGCATAGCTCGTCGCCTGCCCTTTCATGAGGACGACGATCTTATCTGCGGCGAGATAGGAGAAGCTGAAATCCTTGAAGCGCACGGTCTTGAGCGTCACGCCGGAGAGAAAATCGAAGAACGGCGTCACCGCGAGGTGCGAGGCAAGGATCTGCTTGGCCGTCTCGATCCTCGTGTCGAGGCGGGAGATCTGGTTTATGGTGTCGGGCTCGAAGGCGCCCTTGGCTTTCTCGAACGACGCCTTGTCGGTCGCGATCTGCCCCGTGAGGAGCTTCTGATAGAAGAACACGCCGCCCGAGAGGGCGATCGCCACGATAAAGAGCACCGTCGCGAGGAGCGCGAAGAGACCTATCGTGGGCGTCGATCGAGACGTCGCCACGGTGATCGGCTTCTTTGGTATGAACGATGTGCGAAATTGAGGATCCATAGCGCTAAGTACCGATTTATTATACTACCGCGCGCCTAAGGCCGCTATCCCCATTCCTTAGTCGGATTCTTGGAGCTTGCGCAGGGCGACGCCGATGGCCACGGCGAACTCAGGGCCGGCCGTACGGAGCACGGGTTCGAGGAAGGCGGGCGTCTCGGTCTTCGAGAACGGGTCCCCGAGGACGACTTCGGTCTGGAATTTGACCCGGGCAAGGTCGAGGAAGCCTTTCAAGAGAGAGCCGCCGCCCGTAAGGATGACTTTCGATATGCTCTTGCTGTATTTGCGCTCGTAGCCGCCGATGATGCGATTCGTCTCCGTGAATATATAGTCGAGATTGAGAGACACGACCTCTTTGACGTTCTTGTTGTCCGGCTCGGGCGAGAGACCGATGGTGCGCTTTATGTGCTCCGCGTCGCCTACCGATACTTCGAGAGAGCGAGAGATGGAGAGCGTGATCTCCTGCGATCCTCGATTGATGGTATGACAGGCGCGGAGGACGCCGCGCTCGATGATGTAGAGCTTGGTCGAACCGGCGCCCATGTCGAAGATCATGATCGACTCGAGCGTCTGGTCGACGACCGAGCGCATCGAGCTCCAGATCTCGATCTCATAGAACGTCGCCTGGAGCTGAGCTTCTTTCGATATATAGTTCAACCTGTTAAGGACGTCGTTGTGGATGACGACGAGGAGCACGTCGATGCCTTTCTCGAGCTGCTTGTCCTTCGGGTCGTCGCCTTGACCCTGCTGCATGCCCTGCCCTGCGGCTGATTGCGCGTTGGCGGCGGGAACCTTTTCGAATTCCGAGAAGGTCTTCTCTTCCTTCGGTATGACCCACCAGTCGAGCGCGACCTCGGTGATCGGCACGGGGATATATTTGCGCGCCTCGATCGGTATCATGGTAGCGAGCTGCTTCTGATCCATCTCCGGCATACGGATGAAGGAAAGGAGGCTCGACGCGGCGGCTATCGAAATGCCGCACGACTTCGTCGTGGCGTTCGACTCTTTGATGACGTCGCGGAGGGCTTCGACGATCTTGTCGTTCGGCAAGTTCGTAGCGCGGCCGATCTCTATGCCGGCATACGGGCCAAGAGCGATCTCGCCATAGGTCTCGAGCACCGCCTTGCCGCCCTTTTTGCGCAACTGCACCACCTTTATCGACGAAGAACCGATATCGATGCCGAGAACGCTCTGGCCGGGCTTTTTGAAGAAGTTATCGAACAGGGCCATATTGATATTCCATTGTATCACGAAGTTTGCGGCGCTTCAGACGCGCGCGGCGCAGATTCTTCAGCAAATCTTCATGTCGATATCGTATGCTTTCGCTATGCAAAAAGGCATGATCAAAGAGGCAATAATGAGGATTAAGCGCATCTGCCGGCGAATGATAGAGCTCGCGCTCGATATCGCCGCGCCGACAGCTCCGGCTATCCGCGAGATAGAGGCCGATGACGGGCGCGCTTTTTCCGCACGGGTCGGCGCGGCTCTGTCCAAGGCAGGCGACGCCTTCTTCCTCTTTCCGTACAAGAAGACGAGCGTCAAAGCGGCACTCGTAGAGCTCAAGACATACAAGAATACGAGAGTTGCCGACGTCTTGGGCGAAGCGCTCTTCGACGCGCTCGACCATTCGGACATGTTCCGCCATGCACCCGATTTCGGCCTCGAAGCTCGGCATATCCTCGTCATGCCCGTCCCCATCACCCCAAAGAAAAAGCGCGAGCGCGGCTGGAATCAGTGCGATCTGATCCTCGACGGATTCGCGCGGGCAGCAGCAGGCGCCCGATTCGAGGCCAGAAAGGACATCCTCGCCAAGATCCGAGAGACCGAAGACCAGGTCGGCAAGTCGAGGGGCGAGAGAGTCGAGAATCTCCGCGATTCATTCGCCGTTCGACCGGCACATGCGAAGGCGATACAGGGTCGCGCTGTTATCGTCATCGACGACATCCTGACCACCGGATCTACGCTCGGCGAGGCCAAGCGGGCCCTCCTCAGCGCCGGCGCACATTCCGTCATATGCCTAGCCCTGGCCCATTAGGCGCCCTAGTTACAGACTATTGAAACAGTTTGCCTTTACCTGTAAAATAGAGACGTAAAATATGATTTCCGATCGGCTCAGGCCGTACAGGGAGGAGCGTCCGTGGGGAGGCTTCGTCGAATTCACAAAGGACCGGCAGTCAACCGTAAAGATAGTGACTGTGAAGGCGGGCGAAGCGCTCAGTCTTCAGTCGCACCAAAAACGCGACGAATTCTGGCATGTCATACAAGGCGCCGGAGTCGCGACTATCGGGGAAGAAAAAAAAGAAGCTCGCCTGGGAGACGAGTTCTTCATCCCTCGAGGCTCTAAGCACAGGCTCGAAGCCGGCGATACAGACGTTTCCGTGCTCGAGATATCTCTCGGCTCGTTCGACGAGAACGACATAACCCGTTTCGATGACCGCTACGGCCGGGCCGGGCCGAAATAACATACAAATACATGCGCGTGCTCTTTTTGATCATCCTCATAGCCCTCGTCCTCGTTCTCATCGTTTTGGGATGCGTCGTGTGGCAAAAGAGACGGCATACGGGCAAGACCTCGCGAGGGTCGCAAATCCTCCGTCACTCGGAGAACCCCCTCATCGGACCGGACAAAGAAGAGTGGCGCTCTCAAGGTACGTTCAATCCCGCAGCGGTCATGGATTCGAAAGGCAGAGTGCATCTCTTGTATCGCGCCGTCGGCGGCGACGGTATCTCGCGGTTGTCGTACGCCTCGTCCGCCGACGGCGCTCGCATCGACGACCTGCTGCCCTACCCCATCTTCGCCATGGAGGATCCTAAAGCCGCTAACGGGACTCTCGCCGTACGCGCATTCGACCCTGTCATGTATCCCTCAGGCGGCAGCTGGGGCGGCGCCGAAGATCCGCGCATGGTCTCTATCGACGGCACCATCTACGTCACCTTCAACGCCTTCGACGGCTGGGATTACCTCCGCGTCGGCCTTACGTCCATGAAAGAAGAAGACTTCTTCGCAAAGCGCTTCAAATGGGCAAAGCCCGAGCTGATCTCTCCGAAAGGCCAGATCCACAAAAATTGGGTCCTCTTTCCCGAAAAGATCAACGGCAAATTCGCCATCCTCCACAGCATCACTCCGACCGTGCTCATAGATTACGTCGACAGGCTCGAAGATATCACCAAAGGTACGAAAGTCATCCAGAGCCGCGAAGGCCCGCCCCAAGGCGGTCGGAAGAATTCCTGGGACAACAGGGTCCGCAGCGCCGGTCCTCCGCCCATAAAGACCGACCGAGGCTGGCTCGTCCTCTATCATGCCGTCGATAACAAAGAGCCTCACAAATACAAGCTCGGCGGCATGCTCCTCGACCTCAAAGACCCGACGAAGGTCATCGCCCGATCGCCTGCTCCCCTCCTCGAGCCTGACATGTGGTACGAGAACGACTGGAAGCCCGGCATCGTCTACGCCTGCGGAGCGGTAGTAAAGAAAGGCGAGCTCTATGTATACTATGGGGGCGGCGACAAGCACGTCTGCGCGGCCCGCGCCCCTCTCCGAGAGCTTCTCGACTCAATGAAAAAATGTTCACAGTAACCCGCTCCGACAGGAACCCGATCATATCGCCGACCAAGGAATACCCTTGGGAAGCATGGGCTGCTTTTAATTGGTGTCCCGTGAAAGACGGCCGGCTCATACGCGTGGCCTATCGGGCCGTGTCAGATACCGAGCGCCTTTTGGAACCGAGGATCCGCATGTCGACCATCGCTTCGGCCGTCTCAAAAAACGGCGTCGATTTCACCGACCACCGGCCTTTCATCGTGCCGAGCGAGGACTTCGACCGATTCGGCTGCGAGGATCCGCGCATAACCAAGCTCGACGGCACTTACTACGTCTTCTATACCGCTCTTTCGACCTATCCCTTCTCGGCTGACGGCATCAAAGTCGCCGTCGCTCTCTCCGACGACATGCAGAGCGTGCGCGAAAAGCACCTCGTCACGCCTTTCAACGCCAAGGCCATGGTCCTCTTCCCCGAGCGCGTGAACGGCAAGCTCGCTGCTCTCCTCACGGTCAATACCGACAGGCCGCCTGCCGAGATCTGCTACGTCGAATTCGATAAACCCGAGGACATGTGGTCGCCGGACTTCTGGAACGCCTGGCACAAAAACCTCGACGCGCACGTCATCAACTTCCGCCGCCGGCCCGAGGATCAGGTCGAAGTCGGCGCGCCGCCTATAAAGACCGAGAATGGGTGGCTTTTCATATATTCGCACATCGCCCATTATGCTGAAGGCAGGCCGATATTCGGCGTCGAAGCGGTGCTCCTCGACCTCAAGAATCCCCGCATGATCATTGGCAGGACCAAGGGACCCTTTATGGTGCCCGAGGACTACTACGAGCTCACCGGCTTCACCCCGAACGTCGTCTTCCCTACCGGCGCTCTCGTCACGGGCGATAGGCTCGACATATATTACGGCGGCGCCGACACCCATTGCGCCAAGGCTTCGATCTGCCTCGACAAGCTGATCCAGGCCATTCTGCCCGATGCAAAGAAATGCTTCACGCGCTTCGCGGGCAATCCCATCCTCTCGCCGCGCGAAGGCAAGGACTGGGAGGCGGGCGGCGTGCTGAACCCCGCGGCCATAGACCTCGAAGACAAGGTGCGCCTCCTCTACCGCGCAACGACAAGAGACAACGTATCGACCTTCGGCTACGCGGCCTCGAAGAATGGCCTTCTCATCGATGAAAGGTCCGACGTTCCTGTATATACGGCGCGCGCCGACTTCGAAGGCAAGGGAAGAACGCAGAACGGCGGCTGCGAGGATCCGCGGCTCGTCGAGATAGAGGGCAGGATATACATGACCTACACGGCATACGACGGCATCACCCCGCGCGTCGCCGCCGTCTCGATCGCCAAAGAAGATTTCATAAAGAAGCGCTGGAACGCATGGACGGAGCCCATCCTCATATCGGAGCCCGGCGTGCCGAACAAAGATGCCTGTATCCTTCCAAAAAAGTTCGATGGGTCCTATATCGTCTTCCACCGCGTCGGCGAGAGCATCTGCGCCGACACGTTCGCCTCGCTCGATTTCTCGAGCCAGAAGATCCGGAAGTGCATCGAGATCCTCTCGCCTCGGCCCGGCATGTGGGACAGCAAGAAAGTCGGCATCTCGGGTCCGCCGATAGAGACGAAAGCCGGCTGGCTCCTCTTCTATCACGGCATATCCGAGAATAGCTCGTACCGCGTCGGCGCCGTCTTGCTCGATCTCGACCGGCCCATCGTCGTCAAAGCGCGCACCGCCCTGCCCATCCTCGAGCCGCAGGAAGACTACGAGCTCCACGGCACCATGCCGAAAGTCGTCTTCCCTTGCGGCGTAGTCGTCAGAAATGGCGTCGTCTATCTCTACTACGGCGCCGCTGACAAGATGATCGGCGTCGCTACGGCCCGACTGGCCAATATCATAGCCATGCTCGCGCCATGATAGACGCTCCGAAAAAACAAGCCTACATATTCGACCTCGACGGCACGCTCGCCGAGAGCAAGCAGCCGCTCGACCAGGAGACGGGAAATCTCCTCGCGAGGCTCCTCGAAAGGAGCAAGGTCGCTATCATATCGGGCGGCTCGTATCGCCAGATAGAGACTCAATTCGTCTCGCATCTGCCCCAGGGCGCGATGCTCGGCAATCTCTGTCTCTTCCCTGCCTCGGCGACCGCCTTTTATCGCTACGAATCGGGCGGCTGGCATGAGGTATATTCAGAGAGGCTCGCAGAGACAGACAAGCAGCGGATAAGGTCCGTCCTCCTTCAAACCGAAAAGACCCTCGGCCTCAGCGAAAGCCGCACCTACGGCGAGAAAGTCGAGGACCGCGGCTCGCAGATGACGTATTCCGCCCTCGGACAGAGCGCGCCGATAGAGGTCAAGAAGTTCTGGGACCCCGACCAGAGCAAGCGCAAGCGGATCGTCGAGCTCGCGACGCCGTTCCTCTCGGGCTTGAGCGTCGGCATCGGCGGCATGACGTCGATCGACGTGACCCGCGGCGGCATGGATAAAGGGCACGGCGTGAGACGCATAGCCAAGGAGCTCGACATGCCCCTGGCGAGGATGATCTTCATCGGCGACGCCCTCTTTCCCGGCGGTAATGACTATCCCGCCCGCGCGACCGGCATCGACTGCGTAGAGGTTAAAAACCCCGCGGATACCAAAGCCTTTATCAGGAATATTTTAGGAGATAAATAACCACTGACACCATGAATACCCACTCAAGAGCCCAGATAGTGACGACTCTCGGTCCCGCTTCGTCGAACGACAAAGTCTTCTTCGATATGGTCGTCCACCAAGCCGACGTAGCCCGGCTCAATTTCGCCTGGGGCAGCTATGACGAAAAAGCATCGCAGATCGCCGTCGTCCGCGCAGCGGAGAAGAAGTTCGGCCGCCGCATCCCTATCGTCGCCGACCTCCCCGGCCCCCGAGTCCAGAGAGCCGATAAAGGCGACCAAGGTCATACATATCAAAAAGACATTAAAGTCCTCACCGACATCGATATCGACCATATGAGATTCTGCATCGAGCGGAACGTCGACTATTTCGCCCTCTCATTCATCGGCTCCGCAAAAGACGTCGAGAACGCCCGCGCGGCGGTCAAAAAGCTCGGCGGCAGGCAGCCTCTCATCGCCAAGATCGAGCGCAAAGCCGCCCTCGATGACCTTGAGGCGATCGTCCTCGCCGCCGACGCTATCATGGTCGCGCGCGGCGACCTCGGCACCGAGATCCCCCTCGAACAGATACCGTTCGCTCAGGCGCGCATCATCGCCCTCGCCAACGGCGCGGGAAAACCCGTCATCACCGCCACAGAGATGCTCCTCACCATGAAAGACAATCCCCGCCCGACTCGCGCCGAAGTGACCGATGTAGCCAACGCCATTCTCCAGGGCTCGGACGCCGTCATGCTCTCCGAAGAGACGTCCGTCGGCAAATACCCTGTCGAGACCGTAGCGATGATGGAGCGGATCGCCGTCGAGGCTGAGAAGCACGCCAAAGGCCGCGGGTTCAACATCCTCAAGCCTCTCGCCTAAATCGTTTAGAAAAACCGAAACTACTCCGTCGGCCATGCTATGATATTCGCATGGAAAAAAACGGCAGATTGGTCCTCGCTCGCCACCACGAATCCGAATGGAACAAGCTCGGCCTCTGGACGGGCCTCCGCGACCGTCATCTGACCGACTACGGCTTCGCCAAATCGGAGGAGATGGGCCTTGCTATAAAAGACATCCATATAGACGAGGCGTTCGCCTCGATGCTCGTGCGCTCGATCGAGACGCTCTCGTCGATGCTCAACGCCATGGGCCAGTACGGCGTCCCCGAAAAATACTCGAGCGCCCTGAACGAGCGCAGCTACGGGGACTATACGGGCAAGGACAAATGGGAGATGCTTAAGCTCGTCGGCAAAGACAAATGGGACGACATCCGCCGCGCATGGGATTGCCCCGTGCCGAACGGCGAGACGCTCAAGATGGTCTATGAGCGCGTCCTGCCCTACTTCATGGAGAATATCCTGCCGCCCATCGTTCGTGGCGAGACCGTCCTCGTCGTAGCGCACGGCAACTCGTGCCGATCGCTCATGAAATACATGGAGAATATATCCGATGAGGGTATAAAGAACGTCGAAATGCCCTTCGGCGCTATCTATATATACGAGCTCGATGCCACGGGCCATATGATTAAAAAAGAAGAACGGATCGTGCAATCGACCGTTAACGCATAAAGACATGAGCAAAAAAATATTCGTCACCCGCAGGATACCCGACATCGGCCTCGACATGCTCCGGCAGAAAGGCTATGAAGTCGACGTCAGCCCGAAAGACCGCGTCCTTTCGCCTCGCGAGCTCGCCAAGGCTCTCCGCGCCAAACCTTATGACGCCGTCCTCAGCCTTCTCACCGACACTATCGACGCCTCGACTTTTGACGCCTGTCCGACAGCCAAGATATTCGCCAATTATGCCGACGGATACAACAATATCGACATAGCCGAGGCCAAGAAGCGCGACGTCGCCATAACCAATACCCCGGGCGTCTCGTCGATCGCCGTAGCCGAGCACGCGGTCGCTCTCATGCTCGCCCTCGCCCTTCGCATCGTCGAAGCCGATGATTTCATGCGTAAAGGCAAATACACAGGCTGGGCCCCCCTGAATTTCGTCGGCCGAGACCTTTCCGGTTCGACGGTCGGCCTCGTCGGCGTCGGACATATCGGATCCGACGTCGCACTCATCATGAAGCGCGGCTTCGGCGCGAAGATCATATACCACGACGTCATGCCGAATGCCGACGTCGAAAAAGAATGCGGCGCCGTCCGCACAGACTCGCTCGACGACCTCTTGCGCGAGGCGGATTTCATCAGTCTTCATGTGCCGCTCATGCCGTCGACCCATCACCTCATCGACGCCTCGAAGCTCGCCCTCATGAAACCGACGGCTTTTATCGTAAACACGTCGCGCGGCCCGGTCATAGACGAGAAAGCGCTCGTTGACGCTCTCAAGGCCAAAACAATCGCCGGCGCCGGCCTCGATGTCTTCGAATTCGAGCCGAAGCTCTCCCCCGGTCTGGCCAAACTCCCGAACGTCGTCCTCACGCCGCACATCGCCTCGTCGCGGGTAAGCGTCAGGAACGCCATGTCAGAGATGGCTGCGCAGAATATCATCGACTTTTTTGAGACCGGCGCGCCGAAGAATAAGATAAATTACTGAGACGCCTCTACCTCTGCCTGAAAAGAAATCCTAAAACCCGTGAATCAAAAGCTCGAGGACCAGATATATAAAAACAAGAAACGGCAAAAAAGCAATCGACGCGAGCCATAGAGAGTCATATTTACGCGACGTAATGATCGACGTCGTGATCAATATAAAGCACCCTACTAGTATCCAGAGAAATATCGCCGGAGAGCTTGAGGGATTATTCGAAAATGCCCCAATGAACACTACCGCTGGTATAACAGAAATCACAGACAAAATATTTATCGCCGTTATCGAGACGCCGAGTCTTTTCTTTGTTTTCATACGAGAACAGTAGCACGGAAGAGAGATATTGGAATGCGATCATACCGCCTCGGTCGGGAATGCAAACTTGAGATTCTTGGCGAGGACTTCCCGGGCCCTATATCCACCCATAAAACGTTTAGCATTCTTTTTTTCTCGGGCTCTTTTGATCCTCAGCGAGATATCCTCGTCATTCCCTCCCCTGTGGAGGTCGGAGAGCACGGCGGACACCAATGCCTTCTTCTCATACGCTCTGAGACCGCGATGACGGCGCAACGCCTCCGCTACAGCCCCGTTCACCCACCCCTCAACGAGATTAGTCGTATTCGGAGCACCGGGATGGTCGAGGAATGTAAATATGTATGGCAATGCCCGGCGAATGATGAGACGCGCGCTGCGCAAGCGAGGACGCATGAATTGCCCGCGTGCATCGCGTGCAGATACAAAATGTTCGTATTTCTTCTCCCATGCACGATACGAGGCGATCCATCGATCGCGAAGCTCGGGAGTCTTTGCATTCTTGAGCTCGTAGAGCACGTCGAGAAGATCCCTTCCGACCTGTTCCTGCGGACGGCGACCGATGTACTGGATAGCGAACGCTATTACGTGAAATTGACATCTCTGTATAGCGACTCGCGGCCATAACATCCGAGCCGCGGAAAAGAGTCCTTTTTGGCCGTCCATAATGATTATCTCTGGCTCGGAGAAAGACGACAAAAAGTCGATCCACACCCTATGCGATTCATAGGGAGCGAAACGCCAATAGATGTGGTCATTCTCGTCTATGGCGATGAGGGCGCAAAGAATATGTCCGTGAATATATGTCCCATCGACAATGAGGACACGAGCTTTGATTCCCTGAGGCAACGCAGGCTCAGGTACGGCCAGCATGAGGGGATGGAACCTCTTCCAGAAGGCCTGACGAGACATTTGATACCGAGAGGCTACCTCAGTTAGATTGTCCTTGCCCGCAAGCCACGAATCGAGCTCTGCGAGAGATTTGCGCCTCACAAGAGCGTCGCGATCGGGCGTGGTCGTCCTCTTGCACACAGGACAAAAGTACCTTTGAGCGCCCGCTTTGGTTTTGCCCCATTTCTCCATAGCTTTTCCGCATTCGATGCAGTGGATACTCATGGACCGCATACTACATTTAGTTTGGGTTAAGTAAACTTCCGTGTTGGTATTCTCGTACCGGCGCACTCTCGAAAATTT
>CAZQUF010000012.1:0-15808 GCA_964596505.1 uncultured Candidatus Saccharibacteria bacterium
GCTTTGACGACGTCCGTCCTTTCTGGAGCCTCTGCGCGGATCTTCCTCATCTGGCGGCGGATCTCCTTGGTGGCCTTCTCGCGGACGAAATAGAGCTTCGAGCGGCGGACCTTCGAGCGGCGGACGATCTCGACCTCGTCGATCATCGGCGAGTAGAGGGGAAAGATGCGCTCGACGCCGACGCCGTCGACGGATTTCCTGACCGTAAATGTGGCGCCCGCTTCGTCGCCGTGCTTCCTCGAGAGTACGAGGCCTTCGAAGGCTTGGAGGCGAGTCTTGTCGCCTTCCTTGATCTTCTGCCATACGCGGACCGTATCGCCCGAGCGGAGCCCGAGCTTCTTGCGTGCTGCCATATCTACCGGCGAAGTGATGACTTTGCTTTCCATAAATGGTGTTTAAACGTGGACGTTAATCTAACATACGGCCGAAATATGCGCAAGAAATTTGAGTTTTCCGAGAAAATTAGCTATTGTGGCCCTGTCCGCAAAAAACGCGCCCTTAGCTCAGTTGGTAGAGCAGCCCCTTTACACGGGGAAGGTCAGGAGTTCAAGTCTCTTAGGGCGCACAAAAGAATTGTCTGCCCTCGCTAATCTCTGCGGATATAAAACTTATTCTGCAGATAATTCTCGAGGACCTCAAAGCTCGGAAAGTAGCGCGGCGAGGGCAAATCTTTGAGGTCGAACCACTTCCATTCGACGATCTCGTCGGGTTCCATGACGGACGCATCGCCCTGCCAATCATGCGCGACCATGCCGACGGTCATGAAATGGGCATGCTCGTTTTTGCAGTTGTGCACTGAAATAACTTGGGGACTCTTGATGTCGATCCCCGTCTCTTCCTTTACCTCGCGGATCGCGCCAGCCTCGAACGATTCGCCCCATTCGAGCTTGCCTCCAGGGAGCGACCACTCGCCGGCGCTTCGGAACGCCGAATCTGCCTTGTCAGGGTCGGGGTGACGCAGGCCCATGAGCACTTTTCCGCCTCTCTCAAGGATGACGCCGAATCCGGCTCCGACTCTTTTCTTTTCTTCTGCCATGAGGATAAGTATACTCTCCGACTATTTACATGTCCCCTCGGTTGGAATCGAACCAACATCGACGGCTTAGAAGTCCGCAGTTCTGATCCATTGAACTACGAGGGGGTATAATGTGAGGATAGCAGATTCGCTCCCGTAGTCCAATGGATAGGACGTAGGCCTCCGAAGCTTGAGATCGTGGTTCGATTCCACGCGGGAGTACATTTTTAGAGCGCCGGGTTCGGCACAGAAGGTACGGTCGCTGCCGCCGCATCGCGCGTCCGGAGCGCGCTCGCGGCATCGCCTATAGTCGAGCGGGTTATGACGTTCTCCGACACGGCTGCGGACTGCGCCTGTACATCGTTCGATATAACCGAGAAGTATACGAATGCGTCGAGCGCCGCGACGATGACGAATCCGATCGCGAAGCACGCGAGGCAGACATACCACGCCGAAGCGGGTGTCCTTTCTGCCTTTTGTCTATATGTCTTTGGTGCTTTCATATTAGTTGACGACAGAGACGGAGGCGTCGATGCTAAAATTCCACGAGCCCGATCGCGCATCGGCTACGGCGAGCGACGCGCCGTCGATACGGATCGCGTACGGCAAGGACTCGACGGTCGATATAAAAGAGGCGACGTTCTTCCATGCGCCCGACCCGGTCATATGGATCGCGAGCGCGTGAGGCGTGCGCGCATCGCCCGTCTCGTCTAGGTTGAGAGATCCGATGTCGGCCTTAACGCCCGCGGCGAGCGCTTTGGCATCGAGCATATCGGTGAATGTCGGAATGCCGTCTTTGGTTATGAATCTGCCGTCGATGAGCGCGAGGTCGTCGCCCGAGTCCTTGAGAGCGTTCTGAAGCGAGACGAGATAGGCTTCGCGCGCGGAGACGCTCTCGGCCTTGGCGGATATCGAAGCGATATCGTTCCGAAGGGCATAGCTGCCGTGGATAAGCAGCGCCCAAGCCACGAAAAGAACAGCCGTCAGTATGGCCGAAACCGTCATGAGAGATCTGTAGGGGGTGCGGAGCTTCATATCAGAAGGATGAATCGATGCTTATGCTGAACCCGACGTCCTGGCTCTTGACCAAGGCTGAGACGGGCAGGCCGACGCCGCGAAACGACGGATCGCCCTGGAGGCTCTTCGAAAAAGCCACGAGATCGTCCCTCGTATCCGCAGATCCGGAGACGACGATCGACCCCTGGTCAGAGCGTTTGAGGATGATGCTCGAAAGGGTGATCCCCGGAACGAGGCGCGCGACGACTCGACCGACAGCGGGGACGAGAGGCTTGCCCGCGGCGAGGCCCTTGAGCGTCGACATTTTGGCCTGTATATCGGCTATCCTCGCCTCGAGGACGGCATTCGAGGGCGCATCCGACGAGACAGCCTTCGCCGCCTCTGAAACGAGAGCGGACTTTTTGGCGACCAGCGCGACGTACGAGGGGAGAGTGAGGACGCACGCCGAAAGGGAGAGAACGGCGGCCAAAGCGAACACGACCGCAAGCGTCCGTCTGCGGTACTCTTTCTCTATATCTGCTACATATGCTTTTGGAAGGAAGGTAAACATGGTCTTTTAGAGATGAGCCCCTATGAGCGAATCGTAATCGAGAGACGACTTCTCGTCGAGAGCAGGAACTTCCTTGTCGAGAGAAAGGATATTGACCCACACGGACCCGACCCGGACCGGCACTTTCGATGCGAGAGAGATATATCTCGCAAAGCCGGGAATGCGCGCGTCGCTCCCCGAGAGGAGGACTTCCTCTATATCCTCGATACCCCCGTCCGCATCGCCCCGGCTGGTCCTTTTTGCTTCCGTCTTCGAATATGCGATGACCTTGTCGAGCTCTCCTTGCAAGATGGCGAAGACAGGGAGCATGGCGCTGAAAAGCTCTCCGTCGATCGGCTGCTTCTGGAGCGGAGCCCCGAAAGCCTTCTCTACGGCTCGCGACAGGTCGGAAGACCCGACTTCGACCGAGGAGCTGAAGGTCACCTTGTCGCCCTCAGCCACGAATATGACGGAGTGGCGGGCCTTGATCGATATGACCGCGCGAACAGCCTGATCGTCGGGACGGATGAGCGCCCGGGCTATGGCTCGTGACTCGGTCTCGAAAGAGATCGGCACGAGCGAGCTCGATTCGAAGATCTTCAGATACTCAGAGACCATCTTCTCCGAGACTACGGAGACCGCGACGATAGTCTCGCTCCGGATTCGGTCGACCGATATCACCCCATACTCGAAAAGCGCGTCCGCGGGCGGTACGGGGATATTCTCCTCGAGGGCAGACTCGATGGCAGGGCCGATCTCGGCGACTGAGAGCGTCGGCACGCGGAGCTTGAACACATACGCGTCGCCTTCATGTACGAGGACGCGAACCGCCTGATATCCCCTCTCTACGGCGAAAGCCTTGAGAGCGGCGATTCCTTCCGGCATCGACCCGTCGCTTTTGCCGCCGCGCGAACCCATGTAGAGGCGAGGGAAAGGCAGAGAGCCGTAGGATTTCGGCTTGATCATATCGCCCGTGCGGGAGACTTCGAAGAATCGAAGGGCGCCGTCGGTCATATCGATCGAGACGTTCGACAGATTGAAAAGGCCCGGAACGGGAAAGACTTTCTTTAAAAAGGCTCGGAGATTCACACGGAAATTATACTACACTCCGCGCTTTGCCCTGGCCCACTCGATACCGACAGGAATGAGAGAAAGGGCGATGATAGCGAGGACGATCCAGTCGATATATCCGCCGATGGAGGGATAGGCTCTCCCCAAGAAATAGCCAGAGAGCGAGAGCAGGAGCGTCCAGAGGGCGCCGCCGAGCACATTCCAGACGATGAACGTCCTGTACGCCATTCCGCCGACGCCTGCGACGATCGGAGCGAATGTCCGGACGATAGGCACGAAACGGGCCATGACGATGGCTTTCGGCCCATACTTTTCGGAGAAGGCTTTCGCTCGCGCCGCGTGACGTTTGTGGAATATGACTGAGTCTTCGCGAGAAAAAAGGGCCGGACCGACTTTCTTGCCGAACGCATAGCCGACGCTATCGCCGACGATAGCCGCGACGGCCGAACCTATGACGAGCCACCAGATATCGATATGCCCCTGAGACGCGAAGAGTCCCGCGCTAAAGAGAAGCGAGTCTCCCGGCAAGAAAAAACCGAAGAAAAGGCCCGACTCGGCGAATATGATGGCGAGGATGCCGACCAATCCCGCGGCTTCTACGATATGTTCCGGCTGGAGCGAGGCGAACATTCTGAGGATCGAGCTTAGCGGGCCTTCGTTCCCTCGGGTATATCCGCGTTCGGTTCGAGAAGAGAGAATTTGCCGTCGTCAGTCGACAGCGCCAGGATCATGCCGTTCGATTCGAGGCCCATCATCGGGCGCGGCTCGAGATTCGTCACGAACATGCATCGTCTGCCGACCAATGCCTGCGGATCGGCAAAGTATTTGGCGATACCCGACAAGATAGTACGAGGCGTACGGACGCCATCCGCGCCAGTCTCGGCGAAGTCGACCGAAAGCTTCAGGAGTTTCTCCGACTTCGGGATAGGTTCGACGGAAAGGATCTTGCCGACCTTCATCTCGACTTTGGCGAAGTCGTCGTAAGCGATGCGCGGCTTCGGAGAAGCTACCGGAACCGGCGGGGTCGCGGATATCGCAGGCACTATTGGTTTTTCTTCTGGATTCATTGTATTTATTTCCTATTACCGTTGCTCTCCATCGTCCGGTCGATATAGCTCTGGAGGATGATCGAAGCGGCGGACGCATCTATCATATCTGTTTTCCCTGAAATATGTACAGCATGCGCCGCCTGGTGCGAGGTCAGGATCTCCGGCTCATATGCCACCACGACGCCCGTCTCCCGTTCGAGCTCGTCGGCGAAAGCTTTTATCTTCGACATGATCGGATTCGGATTCATCTCATAGTCCTTCGACTCGCCAAGGACCACGGTGCCGATATCGTGGCCGGCGATGAGCGTTTTCAGCTCGCCCATGAGAAAGTTGTCGTTCGGCAAAACCGCCTTCGGAAAAGCCATCATCCCCTTGTCGTCGGAGATGGCGATGCCTATCCTCCTTTTGCCGTAATCGATGCCGAGAAAACGTGTCATAGGTTGAAATACCGAGCTTTGTCTTTACCGATCAGACTCATTATATCGTTAAAGAGCGCGAATACGCTTTCATTCGCCTTTATCTTCTCGAGCTTATAGGAAAGGACCTCTTGGAAAGAGATTCCGTGCTCCTTCCAATCTCGTCCGTCATGGGCAATGCCGCCGAAGATGGGTATGAGCTTATCGAGCGCGTAGACGAACTTCGATTCTTTGTCCGCCTGCTTCTCGTATATTTCCATGGCGTCGGTGAAAGACGGAAATTCAGGAAACTCGCTCCGAAGCCTCTTCTTGGCGAGCTCTTCGCGTTCTTTTTTGCTCGACCTGATATCGGCCTTGTTGCTTCCTCCCCTTCCGAACGCGGGAGTATCCCCGGCGTATACCTCGACCATGTCATGAGCGAGGGCATATTCAAAGACTTTTTTCTTGTCGAGCGGGAGCCTCATCGTATCTATGAGATACCACGCGAGCATCGCGAGCGCGTAGCTATGCTCCGCGTCGTTCTCGAGCCGATCGAGCCCGGGAACGCGGATCGCGCGCTCTTCGCGCTGGAAGGCGTGGAGAAGCTTCGTGAATGCTATCGTCTGGTGGAGTTTGTTCGACATGCGATGTTTATTGGACAAAGTCAGAAACTACTTCGCTCGACGGATACGGAAAGATTATCGGATTATCTTCAAGAAATCCAATCGCTCTTGCGTCATGCCCTCTGGAACGATGCTGATTCTTTTTTGCACGCCCATCAGTTCGGCTAATCCATTGATCGTCCGGACGAAGTTAAAAACGTTTAACAAGAGGTTTTTCTCGTGCTCGTCGATCTCGCTACCGGCGGAAAGCTTCAGAAGCGCGATTTTTGCTTTTTCAACCGCCTTACTTTCACCTGGATAGAGCGCATCGACCAATGAGTATGTCCACCTTCCGTCTTTTTGAGAGAACACGATATTGTCTTGCCCCGCAAGATCAAAGATCTCCCCTGTTTCTTCGGTATATGTGATTGCTTTCTCTATAAGCTCTTGTAAAGATTCCCTCAGACTTTCGTCGCTCTCTGATCTTGCTAAAAGTGCTTTTAAGTCGTCATGGGATTGTATTTCGAAAAACTTTTCTTTTTCTATCTTTTCTTCAGGATTTTTACCGAAAACAAAATGCTCCGTTGCCTTGTCGTAGAGGTCTTTTGGCACTTCATTGTTTTCGGCGTAGCCGGCGACAACGGCGAGACGATTTGGGTCATTCAAAGCTTCTATCCGCTTTTGAACCATAACTACGCTCCACGCTTCTTTAGTCGCCGCCGGCGGATTACCCTCATAGAGAGCATTCAGGACTTCTTGGGTAACTGGGACTTTTACCAAAAACTCTTTTTTGCTCGGAACGTGATCGGCACCAAAGTACTTTTTTAGTAGTTGATATCGGGCAGTTTCACTTTTGAGATATTCACGAATGCGCGGCTCAAGTTCTGCAGGCAGTGAATCTACCGGCCGGCCATGTTCCGCGTTCCAGTCGATTATCTTTTTAAGAGGGTCCGTTGAAACCTTAACGACGATATCAGGATGTTCAGGAACCTCATAGACTATATGCTCGCCACCCTTGGCAAGAAACTTCGGCCGATACCTCGAGACAAGGTCATGCTCGACTTGGTCGATTTCATAATGAGCACTTTGTCCAGCAAGGGCTTTTTGCGGCGTTTTCGCCTGCCCGACTTTTGGGATATTCGGTTCAGGCTTATATTTTTCTTGGTCCATATAGTTATTTAAGCATTTTGCCTACGGAAACACTAAGGGTCGCGGCGAATCTATCGACCGTCGCACGTATGGGACTTTTCTTACCATTCTCGATACGGATGGCGCTTTGCGACAGACTTTGGCTGTGTTCTCCGGTCTAGAACCTTAGACAATGAGACGTTGTAAGGATATTCTGGCAGAAATTTCTGAATAAAACTGACCCGTCTCGGTCTATACTTTAAATATACTGAAATTTGGCACCAAGCTCTTTCAGAGCTATTTCAACTGATGGATATTTCACCTCTTCTATAACCTCTACAGGATTTACTGTATGCCAAGTATATCCCGTTAGCTCTTCTTCAGTATGCTCAAAACCCTCGGATGATAACTTATATATGGATATGGGTACTTGTAATCGCTCCTTCAGACTTTTTGGAATAGACAAATCAACACTATTTTCACCTACATCCAACCCAACCCCCTCATCCGTTGACCAAGGGAAAGAATGTGCGGCAGCATATGCTGGCAAGGGTGTTGCATAGATCGCAGAATAGTCGATCTTGCCTTGGGGTGTATATCGCTTTCTCGGTTCCAAGATTTTGATATTTTGTGTTGTTGATCCGTGATATAGGTATTTCATATGAATTCTGACCTGTCTCGGTCGCTAGAAACTTTTTATTAACTGCGGAGGGGACAGGACTCGAACCTGCAAGGGCTTTCACCCGACGGTTTTCAAGACCGTTGCCTTACCATTCGGCGCACCCCTCCTTCATTTCCTTTCGAGCGTCTTTAGCCTAGCGAGAATCCAATTATCTTTCAAATAATGCTCCTCGGCATGGCAGTTGGGACATATCAGTTCGAGATTATCGACTTGCCGCATACGACGCAGGGTTTTCCGCAGATCTTACACTGCGAATTGGGATTTCTCTTATACCTCTCTGGCATTCGCCCAGTATAACATTCCGTCAGGATGCTATACTATCTCCATGAAAGAATTCAGCTGGAAGACCCCTGAATATATCTACACGGAAAAGACATCCGACTGGTACTGGACGGTCGGCATCGTCTCAGCCGCCATCGTCGTAGTCTCGATCATATTCGGCGATACGCTCTTCGGGCTCATCGTCGCCATCGGCGCCTTCTCCCTCACCATGTTCGCGTCGCGCAAGCCGAGGGTCGTCGCGATCGAGATAAACCAAAAGGGCGTGGCGGTCGAGCGGGTCTTGTATCCCTTCCCCTCGATCGACTCGTTCTTCGTCGACGCGGAGCATCGCCACGGGCCGCGCCTCTTCCTCAAATCGAAAAAAGTCGTCGTGCCCCTCATCGACATGCCGATCGCGACGACCGTAGATACGGAAGAGCTTCGGACGTTTCTGAGCGCCCACCTCGAGGAAGAGGTAGTGAAAGAAGGCGTGCTTCATGGACTCTTCGAAAGGCTCGGCTTTTAGGCCCGGCACTCTGTCTCCTTTTACTTTTCGACGTTTTACTGTAAGTTAGTACGGTACGTCGGCATATGGCGCTCTCGTCGTTCAATGGATAGGACGCAAGATTGCGGATCTTGCAATATAGGTTCGATTCCTATCGAGAGCACACGCTAGTGAGACCTACCATGAGGGCTCAACAGAGCACTTCATGCGTATCGTCAGGTGATAAACCGCTATTCCTAGCGGGGTTGGTTTGTTTTGTGTTGAACTGCCAAGATAAAGTATTATTGCCCTATGCCCACAGAAATTGAACAATGGAAAAAAGAGCTAGAAGAAATCACAAATGATGTCACTGATCTCATCGAGAATCAGCACGTTTTTCATCGTTTAGGGGAAATCATTAAGGCGAATCCGAAAATTGCCAAGGATAACTTTTTTTGGGATCATCTTCGTGCGAACTATGGTGCCGCTATGGTTATCGGCATTGCCCGACAGGTTGATGAAAAGAAGGTCGTAATAAGCCTAATGAGATTACTCAAAGATCTCGAGAGAAACTATACGGTAGTCACGAAAAAGTGGTTCGGTGATCAGTACGAGAATTCTCCTTCAGCTCTCCCGCGCCAGATTGGCGAGGCGCATTTCGCCGATAGTTTTGGCAATAATGCAGAGCTTGACCCTGCCATCGTTAAAAAAGACATAGCTGATCTGTCAGCAGTCACCGCAAATGTTGAAAAATTCAGACATACGAGAATTGCCCATAAGAATAAGGACAAAAGTCTCAAAATCGACCTCAGTTTTCAGGAAGTGGACGATGCACTGGCGTTTCTCGAAAAGCTCGTCATCAAATATCAGTTGCTTTTGAATCAGGCGGGCTATCCCAAGCTCATGCCATCAGTACATTATGACTGGGAAGAGGTTTTTAGGACTCCTTGGCTCGATGATTCGAAATAATCTATGGCGAAGAATAAACCGACAAAACAACATTACATTCCAAAATGCTATCTCCGGGAATGGATTGACCCCAAGACCCCTGAAAATCAGGAGCCGTATGTTTGGATTTTCAACAAGGGCGAGAAAGTCGGTCGCAAGAAAGCCCCCTCAAATATTTTTACGGAAACCGACCTGTATACTCTCCAGTTGAAGACAGGCGAAAAGAATTACGCAATCGAGGAGACACTTTCGAATCTGGAAGGTCGTTACGCGACGATCTTCAGAGACAAGATCAAGAAGCATTTGCCCCTAAACGAGGAAGAACACATTACGTTGTGCGCATTCGTTGCCGTCATGCTCCAAAGAACGCCGCGTTACCGAGACAATATGGATCGCTTTCATGACGAGATGATAGAGCGGACGGAAGCGATGGAGAAAGCTCACGGCCTTGAGCCGAAGGAATCGGAAAAAATGAAGGAGTTCAAACGTAACAGCCATCGAATGAGTGTTGTTCAACTGCTCCCATCTATCACAGAGATGCTTGTGCAAATGAGCGTCGCATTTCTATGTGCCAAAGGCGGATCAAAGTTCGTCACATCAGATGATCCCTGCAATCTTTTCAATCCAGATCTTCAGTGGCAAAGATTTTACGGTCCTGGGCTTGGACAGAAGAACGTACAGGTTACACTGCCTCTCTCCCCAGAAATTGCTCTTTGCATGAGCTGGAGTCCGTTGCGTGGATATGCAGAATGGAAAAACGAGGAAGTAGAGGAGCTGAATAGAATGATTGTCGGTCACTGCTATAAATACTTCGTCTCCCACAACTCGAAGGTTAGACGGCATTGGTTCCGCCGATACCCGTTGGATTTTTTTTCATTCTGAAAATCATAAAGCATCAGGTCGAGATGCAGTTGTATAAATTAAAAAGCTGGTATCAATATGGTCGCCATGTCAGAAAAAGATGAACTTAAAAAAGCAATAGATTTGTCGTTACAAGGAAAGCGCAAAGAAGCGGCCGCTATTCTTGTTGCATTGGAACCAAGGATCAAGGAACCGAATATGCGACTGCGGCTCATCGACGCATCCTTAGCCAACCTGAATCCTGTTAAGGATAATCCGAAATTGATTGAACTTGCCGAAGAAGCCATAAAGATAACCTCCGCAGGCGGAGTGACTGATTATCAAGCCTACTTTATGGGCAGAAAGGCTGATCTTCTTAGGTTTCCAATTGGCCTTCAGCAACATCGTATGGCGAGTCTGACTCTTACACCTAGTTGGATTGGCTTTGCGACTGAAATGGATAAGAAAGAATACGAGGCTCTTAAGTCCGATACAGAAAAGATGGAGACCGAGTCGGAGAGCCTTTTGGAACAAGCATTGTTGCTTGTCGATAAAAGCGGAGACAAGAAGACAAAGGGGTACATTCTTTTGGAGAAAGGTCAGATTCTAAGTTCAAAATATTTACAATACAAAACGGAATGCTTGAGGAGCACTCTCTACGGGAAGCTCTGGGTAAAGTTTCAATTTGGCAGATATCCTTTTTTCGAGAATCTCTTTGGTTTAAGAAATAAGAATGTCCGTAAATTGGCGCGGTATGTAAAGTCCTTCAGGGAAAGCTTTTTAGAAGCTGGGCGACTTTTTGAAGAGATCAACGATCCGTCGTCTTCAAGTGCATATTTCAATCTCGCTAATGATCTGAAGACAGCCTACCGTTTTAGAGAGGCCAATAAATGGCTGAAAAAAGCACGAGCACTCGCTCTTAAATACAACGACCTTGTAATGGTTACAAAAATAGATGAGATGGAAAAGATCGTTGCGGCCAGAAATAAAGATGTGCCAGATTATTTGAATGGTGAGGAAAGAGAGGGTGAACCTATGTAAATTTACGTTTATTATTTAGGGTATGGATTTCGATACCGCCGTTAACACCATCAATACTCTCCTCGAGAAAGAAAAGCCCAAACAATTCAGTAGTTCATGGATACTCTCTCGTACTCCTGCGGTGTATCACTTCGTCAGGAAGAATTTGAGAACGGAAAATGACGACATCGATTGGGACAGCTTTACCGTAGCCCTTGATCCGCAATATATAAAACGTTGGATACGATACAAGCGCAGACCTGCTAAGACCTACGAGGATCAATTTGAGGTCGAGGTTATTCTTACCAAATACAAAGACAAGCTGTATACCTTCGTCGCCTCCGTTGAAACTGACGATAGAGACATCCGCAACAAGATCGTCATCGCCCTCGTCCGCACTGCCCAGAAAGGCAACATCCTTGCCCAAGAGGAACTTATAAAATGGCTTCGGTATGTCATCGACGACTGGGTCGAGAAGTATTATCCACTATTCAAATGGAAAGGCTACGGCGAGGAGATTGATGAAAAAATAAAAGGCTGTGTTCGTGGCTACAAATACACAGGCTCATTCATGGGTTATCTGTTCAAGACATTGCAATATTCAGCTCGTGGAATGAGATCACTCCAAGCGTGGTCGCTTGATGATCCTGTCGGAGAAGACGGAGCGACAAAGGTAGATTTCCTCACGCAGGATACCGAGACAGGAGAAGTGAAGTTGTTCGGTAGATAATAATTTATTAAAATATATCCATGACCGATACAAAATGTGAAAAATGCAAAGGTACAGGACAGTATATGTATGACGAGAATCATATAAAGCCTTGTGAAGTTTGCTGTACTCATTCTCAAGGATGGTGGAGGTTGGAAGATAATTACGGCGACGATAACGGCAAATACGCATGCAAGAACGGTTGCGGAACATTGGTTGAAAAAGAACCTAACGTACAGGCGGTGGCTGTATAAAACTACATCTCAACTATCCTCACCACTTTGTTGTTCATCTTCAACTTGCTCTTGAGGCATGACAGTAGTTCTCGCTTCTCCCAGATGCTGCACTCCCGCAGAATGTACTTGGCATAGTTTCGTATATCAATTTCCGCCACCTTAATCGCTTTCTCCTTTACCCCAAGTAGGTTCGAGTTGAATTTCTTGTGTTCCTCGACTTTCGCCTTTATCTTCTCCTTCATGCCGATCTCATCAAGGTCTATCTTGTCCATTAGTACCGCAAGCTGTTCGATCAGCTCGTCCTCGTTGATCCATCCGCACTTGCAGTTCTTGTCATAGAAGCGACAGCATCCGTAGTAGACGTGCCTATGGGTCGTACCGTCCTTCTGCTTCTTGAATTTCTCATCCGCTGTTATCCCTGATCCGCATAGCCCGCAGGTCATGAGCTTTGTGAAGGCAAATTCCTTATGTTCGCTCCTCTCCGTATACACCATGAGCGTCTCCTGCACCTTGTCGAACAGTTCTCTGGTGATTAGCGGTTCATGCTTTCCCTGATACCACTGTCCTCCACCTCTTGGATACTCGAATGAGCCGTAGTAGAAGGTGTTGCGGAGCGTGATGTAGATATTGCTTAAAGTGAACGCTTTGCCATTTCTCGTTTTGAACTTTATATCGTCTTTGAGCCACGAGTGTATCTTTCTTCCGGAGTATTTTTCATACGCCACTTTCTCAAACATCTTCTTTATGATCGGCGCTCGATGTCGATCAATCTCTACCTGACACTTTTTATCTCTGTTCTTGCTATTCAAATATCCAGTCGGAGCAGTGCATGGCCAGAGTCCCATCTCGCATCGTGCCCTTAGTCCTCGCTTCACGTTAAGCACCTTGTTGTCGTTCTCAAGCTTCGCCTGTGAACCAAGAATCATAAGGAGGAACTTCTCGTTCGGGTTGTTGCTGAACTTCTGCCCGTAGGTGCGTATCTCGATGAGCTTCTCGCTGTCCATGAGATCGACGATCCTTCCCAAGTCTCCTGCATTTCTCGATATACGATCCGCAGCCCATGTCAGGATGGCATTGTATTTGCCTTGCTTGATCTCCTCCACTATCTCATTGAAGACTGGCCGTTGGCCTGCCTCCTTGGCGGAGTGCGATTCTTTCTTTACCTCTACGATCTCGAGGCATTCCTTGTCCGCCATGCCCATCATTTCCTTGATCTGGCTGTCGATCGAGAGTATCTGGGCTTCCTCCGATTCCGTCGATTTTCTCGCATAAAGGCAGTATTTAACCCTTACAGGGCTTGGTGGTTTCGCCTCCACTCCTCCTGGCATTTTATGTATGATTTTCATACACACATTGATGACGCAACCCCTCTTGTAAGTCTAGGAGGGGTAGAGTTGGTAACTTTTTATATAAAATAAAAAACAGACCCTGCACATTTCTGTACAAGGTCTGGTGTTTTTTGCCGTACAACGGCAGTTATCGCTCGAACACAAGCAGGTGGTGCCGATCCTGAATCGTGGGCTGATCAAAGCCCAGATCTTCGGAATGCACGCTGTGCCAGCCATATCCTTCAATGCGACGCTTCCATCCGCCTGGAGTCTCGTAAGTCCCAGGGCAAGGAATGTTGGCGTAGTTGAAGAAACGGTTCCACAACGCATCGTTGAGAAGCATGCGCCCCCAATCGGCTTTGGCCTCGTCGTCGGTCGACGCTTCTGGCACAGTCTCGATGATGACGAGTCTGTTTGCCGCGATGCGGTTGAGTTCGGCGAGCAAGCGCTCGTTCTCGGCTTCGTGATGGATCACGTTGGTGAGAACGGCGCACTGGTAGTGGCCATCCGCAACGGGAACCCGATAGCCATCGAAGTGGCGTACCGGCACGCTGACCTTCTCGGCACGGAAGTCTCGGACATCTACGCCCTCGATCTCCATACCGAGCCGGTCGTGAAGCATTTGGGTGAGGACGCCTGCTCCGCAGCCGTAGTCGATCGTGTGCCGAACTCCTTTGAGGTGAGGTTGCAGTTGCTCGAACATGAGCTGGAAACGGCCATTGAGACCGCTCTGGATCATCTCGAACACAGTGTGTCCGCTTGTCGTATTGGTGCGCTCGAAGCATGCCCGGATCTTGCGTTCGGCTTCCTCGATGGTGTCAGCATCGCGAATGGTCGAAAGCAGGAAGAAGGACAGGCTTTCCGCTTGGGATCCCATGCCGATCCGATCGAACGTCGTGATGAAATTCGCGCGGGCTTTGGCGTTGGTGGTCGAGTCGGAAGCTACACGCTTCAACTCGCTGATTAGGATTGCGTTAGGTGAGGCTTTCATGAGCTTCCTTTCGTTGGTTGTGGTTGTTGAGTTTATCAAAGAGCTTGGCCTCGGAAGAGGCCTGGCAGACAAGCTACAAGCTCGCTGCTTAGGCACTCTGATGAGGTTTAAAAACTGCCTATATCCTATCACATTTGTAGCCTTACGTCAAGGGTAAGACTGCCCCAAAATGGCCTTATTTTGCTTCATTTAATCGACTATTCAAAAGGGTTAAAAGCTTGTATTTCTTTCCTCATTTTCTCAAAATCTCTGAAGACCCTGTTGTATATCCGTATGACTTTTCCTTTGCGCTTCTTGGTATCGCCACTCTCAAGAAAATCGACGAGGTCATCGTCGATAAAAGACGCTAGAGAAATGTATGAAGCAACCAGTAGCCTGATCCGCTCCTTGATTGCCATTTTCAGGTGCCGTTTGGATTCAGGCAACTTTGAAATACGGTTAAAGGGCGTAAAGCCAGTTGGCTCATGATATTTGAAATGCTTTGAGGCATCTATGATTGCTTCTATATCGTCGTCTTTCACCCCTTAACTGATGACGCTGATCCCTAAAGTCGTCCAGTTGGTAACTGACTACACAAATTTCGATATGTAAGCTAGGGTACCAAGTGCCCCTCAAAAGGCTTCAAAAAGGTCAAAAAAACTGCTAAAATGTCAATAACTATGAAATTAAACGCTCAAGAATTGGAACTATTCAGAGATCTCGAAACAAGCCTGCATAAAAAGGCCGTGCGCAATTCTGCTGAGCAAGTTTCTGAATTAATAGCCGATGAGTTTATAGAATTCGGAAGCTCTGGCGGTATCTACGATAAAACTTCAACTATTGAGAGCCTGAAAGAAGAAGCTGTGGATTTAGAAATTACCGTTGAAGACTTTGTCACTCAGAATCTTGCTGATGGCGTAGTTCTTGTGACATACAGAACGTCGAAGCTTGATACAGACACAATGACAAAATTCTCATCCCTCCGCAGTTCCATTTGGAAAAATATTAACGGTAAATGGCAGATGTTTTTCCATCAAGGAACAAAGATTCAACCTTAAATCATTATGCGAGAAATAACATGGAATGAATTTGAGAAAGTTGAGACACGAGTTGGTACTATCATCCAAGTCGACGATTTTCCTGAAGCTAAAAAGCCTGCCTACAAACTTCAGATTGATTTTGGAGAATTCGGCATCAAGCGTTCAAGTGCACAAATAACAACTCTCTATACAAAGGGTGAGCTTATTGGAAAGCAGGTTGTTTGTGTTATCAATTTTCCAATCAAGAAAATCGGTCCCTACGAATCGGAGGTACTCACCACTGGTTTCTATCGAGAAAGCGGAGACGTTGTTCTCGCAGTTCCTGACAAGGAGGTTCCGAATGGAACTAAGTTGGGCTAATTACACCTATGTTTAAAAGAATAATTATCAAAGTGGGTACAAAGGTACTCACGAGCAAAGATGGCAAACGGAAGATCAGGGCTGAGCTTTGATTCTTCATCTTCAAAATATGGAATATTAATAT